>CAXSEX010000464.1:0-3846 GCA_964236415.1 uncultured Acetobacteraceae bacterium
CATGTCGCGCAGGCCCCCCTCGGCGGCCTGGGGCAGCGTCATGAGATGGCGCACGTCCTCGGACGCGCCCTGCGCCGCCTGGGCCACCTTGCGGCTGAGGGCCTCGAACGTTTGCGCCGTGTCCTGGGCGATCTGCCGCTGGCCCTCGGCCAAAGCCTGCGTGCTCCGGCGCACGGTCTCGTTCGCGGTTTCGCTGACCCGGCGGATCGCCTCGACCCCGGCCTTGGCGCCCTGGCGCGTCACGTCGACCGTGGCGTCGGCACCCCGGCGCACGACCTCTTCCGCAACGCGGGTGTTCTGCTGCGCAGCCGCAGCATTCTGGCGGATGGCCTGTTCAGCCGACTCAGTCTCGGCCCACACATTGGCCCCTACCGTCGCCTGGCTACTGGCGGGCCTGGCGCCCTGCAACTTATTGATGTCTGACACGCCGCGTCTCCGTGAAGTTTGGGCTGATATCTTTTTGTGCACTGCACAATAGGAAATTGCACGAATTCGAACAGTCATGAAAATCACTAAAACGTGATAAGCAGTCATCTAATAGGATATTCGCGCAGATCAGCCTTCCACTCTCAAATCCTTACGCAGCAAGATCACTTGACGGAATGTATGTTGTGCAATTTTCTACAGCGTCTGGTGCCTCAGTGCTGTGCCAAAGCGAGGCACATCTTGACGTTGTTTGTTTCTGGATTTGCGGCCTCCGAGCATTGCATGGTCACTGCTGTTTTCTTTGGAGCATCTTCCTGCGCTGCCTTGCTTGCGGCACTCGACGCGGACGCCCCTGCGACACCGTGCGGGCGCGGCTTTCTTGACACGGGCGGACCAGGAACGACGCAGGCGCGCTTCGCACCGGGCTGCGCCACGCGTATGGTCAAGGCGTGAGAACTTCCAAGCGCCACGCCCCCCTTTCAATCCCCTTCATGATGGCGGAACTTGCCTGGGCGTCCTGGGAGACCATCGCCCGGCGCAGCCTGATGATGGCGCAGAACACCTGCTCCATAGCCGAGTACAACCGCATGGTGACCGAGAAGACGGCGGCGGTCCTGGAGATTGGCCGGGTGCTGGCATCGACGGGAAGCGTTTCGGCCGAGGCGCTGCTGAAACCGCTGCACAGCCGGGCGACCGCAAACGCGAAGCGCCTGCGCCAACGCTGAACGCCGAAGCCGCGCAGCCCGGGCTGCCGGGCTGCAAGACCTTGCGCCCTTGTGTCCCGGACCCGGTAGGTTCGGCCAAGGCTTGTATGGATCAAGGACGGTTTATGCGCGTGCTGCTGATCGAGGACGACCGGTCCACCGCGGACTACCTGGCCAAGGGGCTGCGGGAGGTCGGGCATGTGGTTGAGCTGGCGCGCACCGGGCGCGACGGCCTGTTCCTGGCGCTGAACGAGGGGTTCGACGCGATCATCGCCGACCGGATGCTGCCGGGCCCCGACGGCCTGAGCATCCTGCGCGCGCTGCGCGTGTCCGGCAACCGCACCCCGGTGCTGATCGTCACCGCGCTGGGCGAGGTCGATGCCCGCGTGGACGGGCTGGACGCGGGCGCCGACGACTACCTCGCCAAGCCGTTCGCCTTCAGCGAGCTGCGCGCGCGCCTCGACGCCATGACCCGGCGCGCCGCGGCGTCCAGCGAGGGGGAGTCCGCGGTGCTGCGCGTCGCCGACGTGGAGATGAACCTGCTGCGCCGCACCGTGCGCCGGGCCGGCCATACGGTGGAGTTGCTGCCGACCGAGTTCCGCCTTTTGGAGTTCATGATGCGCCATCCGGGCCAGGTGCTGACGCGCACCATGCTGCTGGAGCGGGTGTGGGACTTCAACTTCGACCCCACGACCAACGTGGTCGATGTCCACGTGAGCCGGCTGCGGCGCAAGCTGGACGCTGCCCGGGACGAGACGGGCGGCCCGCCGCTGATCCGCACCCTGCGCGGCGCCGGGTACATGTTCGGGCCGGACTAGTTCGTGCATGGGCGGGATGCGCCACAGCTTCGCGCTGCGGGTCGCGGCGCTGTCGGCCGCCCTGGTGGTGCTGGTCTGCGGCGCGGGGTTCGGGTGGGCCTACCTGCGGGTGGCGGGCGCGCTCGGCGCGCAGCTCGACGCGGCCATCGCGGCCGATGCGGAGGGCTACCTGGAGGACCTGGAAACCCTTGGTCCCCAGGCGTTCGCCGCTGGCATCGCTGCCGCCCGGCATCGCGGCGCGCTGGTGCTGCTGCGCACCGCGGACGGCAGCAGGCTCGCCGGATCGCTCGCGGGCGTGCCGACCGGCCTGCGCGGCTTCGCCACGCTGCGTGCGCCGGACGGGCGCGACCTGCGGGTGCTCGGCGCGGCGCTGCCGGGCGGGCTGGAATTGCTGGTGGGTGCGGATTTCGCGCCGGTGCGGCGGGGCGCCGCGGCGCTCACCGCCACGCTGCCGGTTGCCGGCGCGGTGGCAGCATTGGCCGCGCTGCTGCTCGGCTTCGTCGCGGCGCGCCGGCTGGAGCGGCGGCTGCGGCAGGTGTCGGAAGCCGGACAGGCGGTCATCAGCGGCGACCTGTCACACCGCCTGCCGCAGAGCGGCACACAGGACGAGTTCGACCGGCTGGCCGGCACCATGAACGCCGTGCTGGCGCGGGTCGAGGCGCTGGTGGAGGGCCTGCGCTCGACCACGGCCAGCGTCGCGCACGACCTGCGCAGCCCGCTGTTCCGCCTGCGCCAGCAGCTTGAAGCGGCCGTAGCCCGCCCGCGCGAGCCGGAAGCCGACGCGCGGACGCTGGAAGCGAGCCTGGGGGAGCTGGACGGCGTGCTGGCGACCTTCTCCGCCCTGCTGCGCATTGCGCAGGTGGAGGCCGGGCTGATCGGCGCGGGCCTGGAGCCGGTGGACCTGTCGGCGCTGGCGGGCGATGTCGCCGAGCTTTACGCGGCCGTCGCCGAGGACGCCGGGCAGCGCCTCCAAACGTCCCTGGCGCCCGGCCAGCGCGTGCGGGGCGACCCGGCGCTGCTGCGGCAGGCGGTCGCCAACCTGGTCGAGAACGCGCTGACCCATGGCGGCCCTGGCGTGCAGGTGGAGGTGTCTGTCGAGGCGGTGCCCGGCGGCGGCCCCGCCCTGCGCGTCCGCGACACCGGACCCGGCATCCCCGCCGGCGAGCGCGGGCGCGTGCTGGAGCGGTTCTACCGCCTGGACCGCAGCCGCGGCACGCCGGGCAGCGGCCTCGGCTTGGCGCTCGTGGCCGCCGTGGCGCGGCTGCACGGCGCGGCGCTGCGGCTGGACGACGCGGCGCCGGGCTTGTCGGCGACGCTGGCGTTTCCGGACGGGCTTGCCGCCCCTGGATCCTGAAAAAATCGACATGATGCCGCGGGGCGTTCCTCCATGGGTGCCGGGGCATATGGCTGCCCATGCGGAAGCGATCCGCAGGTCCAATCAGGAGCATCCCATGTCCAACCTCAAGTCCCGCCGCGCCGCCTTCGCCGCCGTGCTGCTGGCCGGCACCGCGCTGGGCGGCATTGGCGCCACGCTGCGCCCCGCCGCCGCCGAGGGCCAGGCCCCTGCCGCGGCGCCCATCGCGGCACCGTCCATCCCGGCCCTGCCGGGCTTCGGCGACCTCGTCACCCGCGTGCGCCCGGCGGTTGTGACCATCACCAGCACCGAGCGCGTGCAGGCGGAGCAGGCCAGCTCGCCCTTCCCGCAAGGGTCGGAGCAGGACCAGACCTTCCGCCACTTCTTCGGCGGCCGGCCCGAGAACAGCGAGGGGCACATGGCCAAGGCGCTCGGCTCCGGCTTCATCGTGGATGCCGAGGGCCACGTCGTCACCAACAACCATGTCGTCGATGGCGCGACCAAGGTGGTCGTGACGCTTGATGACGGGCGGGAGCTGGACGCC
>CAXSEX010000465.1:0-3839 GCA_964236415.1 uncultured Acetobacteraceae bacterium
AGCGGTTCGACGCGCTGCCGACCTGGGACGGCCCGCTGTCCGGCACCGGGCTGGTCGAGGAACTGGCCCGGCGCTTCGCCTCCGCCGGCATGGAGGTTTTATATCTCGACTATTCGCCGCCGGGTTCGCCCGGTGTGCATGTGGTGAAGGCCGTGGTGCCGGGGCTGGAGGTCGAGACCATGAGCTACCACCGCATCGGCGAGCGCGGTGTGCGCAAGCTGATGGAGCGCGGCAGCAAGCTGGTCGGCCTGGGCACGCCGCCGGCCGGGGCTGCCCCGGTGCGCCTGCCTCCTGACGCGGCGGAGCGGCTGGGCGGCGAGCCTTGGCTGGACATCGCGGCGGTGGACCGCATTGTCGGCGGCCTGTATCCGCTGTATCGGGAACCCGAGGTGCATAGCGCCCCCATCGCGATGGAACGGCCGTGACGCTGCGTTTTGCCTACAACACCAACGGCGCCGCCAATCACCGGCTCGACGACGCTTTGGCGCTGATCGCGGATGCGGGCTACGACGGCGTGGCGCTGACGCTCGACATCCACCACTTGGACCCGTTCGCCGACACCTTCGTTGCGGAGCGTCGGCGCGTGGCCGCGCGGCTGCGGCACCTGGGTTTGGGCTGCGTCGTGGAGACCGGGGCGCGCTTCCTGCTGGACCCGCGGGCCAAGCACGAGCCGACGCTGCTCAGCGCCGACCCGGATGGCCGGGCGCGCCGGGTCGAGTTCCTGTTCCGCGCGCTTGAGGTCGCAGCCGAGACGGGGGCCGATGCCATGTCGTTCTGGGCGGGCGTGCCCAAGCCGGGAGTGAAGCCCGATGACGCCCGGAGTTGGCTGCGCCATGGCGCCGAGCAGGTGGCGCGCCGGGCCGAGGCCCTGGGCACGGTCGCGGCGCTGGAGCCGGAGCCTGGCATGATGATCGAGACCGTGGATGATTGGGCCGCGCTGGACATTCCGGGGCTGCGGCTGGCGCTCGACGCCGGGCACTGCATCGTCACCGGCGAGCGCGACCCGGCCGCGGCGGTGGCGGAGTTCGCGCCGCATCTCGGCACCGTGACGGTCGAGGACATGAAGCGCGGCGTCCACGTCCACCTGCCGTTCGGGGAAGGGGACATGGACGTGCCCGGCGTTCTGCGCGCCTTGCAGGCGGTCGGCTTTTCCAAGCTGGTCTGCGTCGAGATGTCGCGGGAAAGCCACCGCGCCGACTCGGTCATCCCGGCGTCGCTGGCCTACTTGAGGGCTGCCGCATGAGGATCTGCTTCGTCAGCCGGCGGTTCTTCCCGGCGATCTCCGGCATGAGCGTTTATGCGCTGAACCTGCTGCGCGAGCTGGTCGCGGCCGGGCACGATGTGACGATGATCAGCCAGTATCGCGGCGACGCCTTCGGCCGCAAGGTGTACGGCGGCGGCCCGCCGCCCGCTGTGCCCGGCGTGCGCGTCGTCGGCCTGGAGCAGCTCGGCGAGCAGGACGGCGGCGACTTCGAGCGCGACGTGGCTGCCATGGTGGAGGCCGTGGCGGTTGAGCACGCGCGCCGGCCTTTCGACGTGCTGCACGCCCAGTACGGCTATCCCTGCGGCTGGGCGGTGCTGGAAGCGTCGCGCCGGCTCGGCGTGCCCAACGTGGTGTCAATCCAGGGCGGCGACGGGCATTGGGTCGGCAGTTGCTGCGAAACGCACCGGCTGGCGATGACCCGGGTGCTGGACCACGCCAACGCCGTGCTGATCGGCTGCGACTCCTTTGCGGACGAGGTGGTGCAGCGCCTCGGCACCGACCGCGCCCGCTTCACGGTCGTGCCCGGCGCGGTCGATATCGACCGGTTCCACCCGGACCCCGCCCGTGCGGAAGGCGATCCGCCCGTCATGCTGTACCACGGCCGGGTCGATGCGCGGAAAGGCGTGCTGGACCTGATGGACGCCGTGCGCCAGCTGCGGGACACCGGAGACCGGTTCCGGCTGCTGATCTCCGGGATCGGGCCGACCTTCGAGGAGACCGCAGCCTCCATCCCGCTGCTGGGCCTGCGCGGCCTGGTGGAGATGACCGGGTACGTCGAGTATGCCGACGTGCCCGAGGTGTACCGCCAGGCCGACATCTTCGTGTCCCCCACCTATGCCGAGGGGTTCAGCAACACGATCCTGGAAGCCATGGCGACCCGGCTGGCCATCGTGTCCTGCCGGTCTGTCGGCGTCGTCGATTGCATCCGCGACGGCGAGAACGGCCTGCTGACCGAACCCGGCGACCGCAATGGGCTGGCGGAGGCGTTGCGCCGCGTGCTGCGCAACGGCGCGCTGCGCCGTCGTTTGGCGGATGCGGCGTTGCGGGAGTGCCGGGCGGTTTACTCATGGTCGGAGGTCGGCCGGCAGATCATGGACGTTTACGCCGATGTCGCGGGGCAGAGGCCGGACCTTCGCTGGTCGCCGGACCTGCCCGTCACCCCCTGCCGCTTCCGTGCCGAGCCGCACCTTCTGTAGATGCCGACCGCGCTGGTCTTGTCCCCGCATCTCGACGACGCCGCGTTCTCCTGCGGCGGCACCATGGCTCAACTGGCCGACGCCGGCTGGCGCAGCGTCATGGCCACGGCCTTCACCGCGACCGTGCTGCCCGCGACGGGTTTCGCCCTGGCTTGCCAGCTCGACAAGGGGTTGGGGCCGGAGATCGACTACATGGCGTTGCGGCGGGAGGAGGACCGGGCAGCGGCGGCCATCCTGGGCGTGGCCGACCTGCGTTGGCTCGACTTTCCGGAGGCGCCGCACCGGGGCTACGAGTCCGCCAAGGCCTTGTTCGGTGCAATCCGAGAGGACGATCTGGTGTGGCGCCCGCTCGCAGACAAAGTCACGGCGCTGCTGGAAGAGCTGCGGCCGGACTTGGTTTTTGCACCCCAGGGCCTCGGCAACCATGTGGACCATCGGCAGATGATCCGCGCCGTGCAGCAGGGGGCGCCGCGGCGTCTTGCCTTGTATCGGGACACGCCCTACGCACTTCGCGATACAAATGCGGTTTCGGATCATATAGGGTCCGGGCTGCGTGAGTGCGCGCCGGGAGTCGCCGCCGGGCTGGAACGCAGGATCGCCGCGTCTTGCGCTTACCGCAGCCAGATCGACTTCCAGTTCGGCGGACCCGCCCGGCTCGCGACGGCGTTGCGGGAGTTCGCCGTGGCTGAGGGCCAGGGCCGCCCGGCGGAACGTTTCCTGGCGTCGCCGGCTGCCTTGGAGCTGCTGCCTGGCAGCCATTAGGCGGCCATATTGTAGGGGTAAGATCATTGCCGTGTCACCGCCCCTTTGGGTACAGGTCTTACCGGCAATGAAGATGCAACCGCTTCGCGACTCGCTTCTGATGGACCAGGCGGCGGCAAGCCTTTGCCGGGTCAGCACGCTCCGTGCTGCGCCGGGCCGGCTGCGGCGGGCAGCTTTCGCCGTGCCGATCCTTGGCGCCACGGCGCTGGCCACGGCGCTGGCTGGTTCCTTGACCGCGGGCATCGCCGATCCGCTGCGCTGGCCGCTGCTGGCGTTGCTGGCGGTCAATGTGCTGTACGCGGCTCTGACCGGCTGGCCGACGGTGCTCGGTTTCCTGGCCCGTCTGTCCGGCCGCGCGCTGCACGTCGCGGCGACACCCACCGAGCGGAGCCGCACGGCCATGGTCATGCCCATCCATCAGGAAGACCCGTGCGCCGTGTTCGCCGCGATGGAGGCGATGTCGCAGGCCATCGCCGCTTCGGGGATGCGGAACATCGACCTGTTCGTGTTGTCCGACACACATGATCCCGCCATCGCGGCGGAGGAGATGCGGGCGTTCGCAGCCGCCCGTGCCCGCGCGCCCACGCTGCGCTACCGGCGCCGCGGCAGCAACGCCG
>CAXSEX010000466.1:0-3821 GCA_964236415.1 uncultured Acetobacteraceae bacterium
GTCGATGCCGCCGGCGATGATCACGAAGGTCTCACCCAGGGCGAGCAGCAGCGGCGCCACCGCGAACACCGCGATGGATTGCGTGTTGTGCGCCGAGAAGACGAAGCTCGCCCCGTAGCTGATCCTGGCCCACAGCTCGAACACGATCAGCAGGAGCGCCAGGAACAGCCACGCGCGCATCCCGGCGATCCCGGCGAGCCAGCGCGAAGGGCTTCGGCCCGGCGTTTGGGCGCCGAGCGCCTGGGCAGGGGTGTGGCCGGACATCAGCCGTTCCGGCCATGCGGCGAAGACGCCCGCGCCGCCCGGAGTGCGGGGGCGCGGGCCGGCCGGCGGCTCATCGCTGATAAACGAACCGCATCACGTCGGGGTTGTCGACGTTGGACTTGTCCATCTCGGTGAAGCCCGTGCCGATCTTGGTCGGGATCGACTGGCCGGTCAGGTGCGCGTAGGCCGAGATCACGCCGTAGTAGCCGATCTCGGCGGGGTGCTGGGCGATGGCGCCGTCGATCAGGCCCGACTTGATGTTGCCGACGACCGTGGCCGGCGCGTCGAAGGCGATGACCTTGATCTTCCCGCCCTGGCCGGCCTGCTGCACGCCGTTCGCGACGCCGATGGCGGAGAACAGGTTGGCGCCGAACACGCCGGCAAGGTCGGCGTTCCGGGTGTAAACGGACTGCAACTGCGACGCGGCCTTGTTGGCGTCGTCGTCGTTGAACTGCGTTTGCAGCACCTGGACGCCCGGGTGGCTCTTCATTTCCTCCTTGAAGCCCTCCTCGCGCTGGTCGGTGGTGGACACGCCCGGCTTCACGTTGGACACGTAAACCTTGCCCTTGTCGCCAATCGCCTTGGCGAGCGCCTGGGCCGCCATCTTGCCGCCGAGCACGTTGTCGGAGGCGATGTAGGACAGGGGGAAGTCCGCGTCGCCGGCGCCCGTCCGGTAGTTGCCGGTGCCGATGAACGTGTCCACGGTGATCACCGGGATGCCGGCGTCGGCGGCCTTCTTGAGCGGCTGGACCAGCTGGGCCTTGTCGGTCGGGGCGATCAGGATGGCGTCGGGCTTGCGGGCGATCACGGCATCGAGCACCGGGGCCTGCTGCACGGGGTTGAACTCGGGCGCGCCCTGGAACACCAGGTCGGCGCCCACCGCCTTGGCGGCCGCTTCCGCGCCCTTGCGCATGGTGATGTAGAATGCGTCGGTGGTCAGGCCGGGGATGAGCGCAATCGTGTACCTCCTGCCCGGCGCCTGGGCCTGGGCATTGCCAAGCAGCGCCCCCACCCCGATTGCGATGGCGGCCAATGCCGTGACCGTTTGCTTCAACGTTCCCTCCCGGGGCGTGTCCGCCGAAAGCACGGCGCCGCCCTTTTCATGTCCCTTTGGTCAGGCGGGAACGGTAGGGTCGGCCGGGGTCCGGGTCAATCTTGGCCTTTGCCCGCGACGAACTTTCGCCTGCCGCCGGGTTGTGGAACCACCCCGGGCGTGCTGCCATCGCGGATGCCCGGCTGACGCCACGCCGAAGGGGTGAATCACCATGCCCGACCTGTTCAGCCCCTTCACGCTGAAAGGCGTGACGCTGCGCAACCGCATCGCCATGTCGCCGATGACGCAGTACCGCTCGACCGACGGCAAGATGGACGACTTCCACGTCATGCTGATGGGGTCGCGCGCCGCGGGCGGCTTCGGCCTGGTGTTCCCGGAGCAGATCGCCATCACGCCGGACGGCCGCACCGGCGTGCATTGCGCCGGCATCTACGACGACGCGCAGATCGAGGGCCTGTCGCGCGTCACGCGGATCATCAAGGACATGGGCGCGGTCCCGGCGATCCAGCTCGGCCACACCGGACGCAAGGGGAGCGAGCAGCGGCCCTGGGAAGGCAAGCGGCAGATCGCGCCCGACCACCCCGACGGCTGGCAGGTGCGCGGCCCGTCGCCCATCGCCTATGGCGGCCGCTACACCTTTCCGGTGCAGGAGTTGTCGGCGGGGGAGATCGCCGGGCTGCACCGCGCCTATGCCAGCGCGGCGGTGCGGGCGCTGGCCGCCGGCTTCGAGTGGCTTGAGATGCACTTCGCCCACGGCTACCTGGGCGCCAGCTTCTTCTCGCCGCTGGCAAACCAGCGCACCGACGAGTACGGCGGCAGCCTGGACAACCGGCTGCGCTTCCACCGTGAGGCGCTGGACGCCGTGCGCGCTGTTTGGCCGGAGCGGCTGCCGCTGACGATGCGGCTGGGTTCCGACGATTTCAACGAAAAGGGCGTCCGGTTCGACGACGCCGTCTACGCGGTGGGGGTGATGAAGGAGCATGGCCTCGACCTGGCCGACCTGAGCCTCGGCATGAACACCGACGCGATGGCTGACGTGCCGTTCGACCGGGCGGCGTTCATGGTGGAGCGCGGCGCCCGGGTGCGGCGCGAGGTCGGCCTCCCGGTGGGCGTGAGCTGGAACCTCGGCCTGCCCGCGGTGGCGGACCGCGTGATCCGGGAAGAGCTGATCGACCTGGTGCTGCTGGGCCGCCCGGCGCTGGCCAACCCGCACTGGCCGGTCTGGGCCGCGCGCGAGCTGGCGCATAACGATCCGTTCGAGCTGCTGCCGCAGGACTGGTCGTGGTGGCTGCGCAACCGGCCGGGGTCCGAGGGGTCGCACGGGCTGCCCGAAGCCGGGCGCCGGGCCGGCGCCGGGCCGGGGTGACAGCCTACTTCGCCAGTGCCCGTGCGGCGTCGCCGTCGATCACCAGGCCGCGGACAACGCCGGTCCCCAGCAGGGCCTGAACCGCCGCGACCTTCTGCATGCCGCCGGCCAGCAGCACCACGTCACGGTTCCGGAGCCGCTCGAAGTCCAGCGCCAGGGTGCGGCGGGCCAGCTCGTGATCGACCTGCGCGCCGCGGCCGTCGAACAGCCGGCCGAGCGAGTCCGCGACCGCGCCCTGCGCGCGGACGCTGCGCAGCTCGACCGCGGACAGCATCGCCTGCTGCCGCAGGAACGAGGCTTCCAGCAGCTCGCCCACGCTGATCAGGTAAAGGTCGGCGGCCTCCGCGATGGACAGCACCTCGGCCACGGTGCGCTGCGACATCAGCACCGCCCGGTCCGCCGCGCTGTCGGCGATGAACGGCACCGGCAGGAAATACCCCTCGCCGCCGGTGCGGGCCGCCAGCGCCTGCACGACCTCGAACGGGTTGGACGCGGAGTTGCGGGTGAGCGACCCCATCAAGGACACGAAGCGCGCCTGGGGGTTCTGCACGCCCGAAAGGTGCAACGCCACCTGCTCCAGCGTGCGGCCCCAGCTGACGCCCACGGTGACCGGGCGGCCCAGGGCGAGCCGGCCCTTGAGGAAGGTCGCGGCGGCGCTCCCCACAGCCCGGCGGGCAATCGCCGCCTGGGCTGCGGCCAGCGCCGGATCGGCGGCCACCGCGTCCGCCGGCCCGGCGGCAAACGCATCGTCCATCGCCGGGGTCACGAGGCAGAAGTCCAGGCCGTGGCGGCGCGCGATGGCGTCCTCGGTGGCCAGGTCGCGGACCGTTTCGTGGTTGATGCTGACGCTCACCAGCCCGCGCTCCCGCGCCTCGGCGAGCAGGCGCGCGACGCGCGTGCGGAGCACCCCGAGCCGCCCCGCCACCTCTTCCTGCGTGAGGCCGCCGACATGGTAGAGCCAGGCCACCCGGACGAGGATCGCGGCGTCCGGCTCGTGCGCCGCGTGCAGGGTCAGCATCGGTGGACCGCCATGGGCGCGAAATAGCACTTGAAATCCGTATTGCCAACTGCCGAAGCTGCGCCTAGTAACAAATGTCGCCACACACAGCATATGTGCCGCGCTCAAGGGGATGAGCT
>CAXSEX010000467.1:0-3814 GCA_964236415.1 uncultured Acetobacteraceae bacterium
CCTGCCGCATGTTCATCGCCATGAACCGCTTCAAGGTCGCCCCCGGCTCGGAGGCCGCGTTCGAGCACCTGTGGACCAGCCGCGATTCCTTCCTGAACGGCGTGCCCGGCTTCGTCGAGTTCCACCTGCTGCGCGGCCCGCAGCGCGACGGCCACACCCTGTATTCCAGCCACACGATCTGGCAGGACCACCCGTCCTTCGAGGGCTGGACCAAGTCGGAGGCGTTCCGCGCCGCCCACCGCGACGCCGCCAGCGCCAACCGCGGCGACACCCCGCTCTATGTCGGCCATCCGGAGTTCGAGGGCTTCGAAGTCATCCAAACCGTCAAGTAGCCCCCAGCGCCCGCGCGACCACCCCCGGCCCGGCCACCAGCAGCACCGTGCCGAGGTTGGTCGCCGCCACCAGCAGCGCCGCCCGCCCGCGCGACAAGCCTAAGCCGTGCCGGGCCAGCAGCCAGTTCAGCCACAGCCCGTAGGCGCCCAGGCCCGCCAGCAGCGCCACATCGGCTGCGTCCTCCGGCAAGCCCATCTGCATCCCCGCCTGCAGCACGATCAGCAGCGCCATCGCGGCGAGCGGCAACGCCCATTGGCACCAGTTGAACGCGGTGGCGTAGCGCATCCACGCCCCCTCCCGCCCCCAGAAGCGGGCCAGCGCGTGCGACAGCACCGGGGGCGCAAGCTGCACCACCAGCGTCACCAGCAGGGTCGCCAGCGCCTTCACCGGCCCGTCCGACACCAGCAGCAGCAGCGCCCCCACGATGGGGAACGCCAGCAGCGGCGCGAGGCTCGACAGGAACGCCTGCGGCGTGTCGCCGAACTCCGCCAGCCCGTCCACCCGGCCCCGCGCCAGCCGCAGCATGCCCCGCAGGGAGCGCAGCGCCGGCATCCCGGACCCCGGCTTCGGCCCCGGCGGCATCATCACGAAAAGGCCGCCAGCACGGCGCCGTAGATCCGGGAAAGGTCCCGCAGCTCCGCCACCGGCACCCGCTCGTTCGCCCCGTGCATGGTCGCGCCCACCAGGCCGAACTCCGCCACCGGGCAATGGCGCGCGATGAACCGCGCGTCCGACGTGCCGCCCCCGGTGTCGAGCCTGGGCGCAACCCCGGTCACCCCCGCGACGGCCGCCGCCAGCCGCTCCACGGGCGGACCCGGCACGGTCAGGAACGCTTCCCCGCTCACCGCGGCTTCCAGCTCGAACCGCTCCGCGTGCTGCGCCAGCGCCGCGCGCAGCCAGGCTTCCAGCCCAGCGCCGGTGTGCCGGTCGTTGAACCGGATGTTGAGCCGGGCGGTGGCGCGCCCGGGGATCACGTTGGCGGCGGGGTTGCCGACATCGACGCTGGTGACTTGCAGGGAGGACGGCTCGAACCACTCGGTCCCCGCGTCGAGCGGCGCCGCCGTCAGCGCCCCCAGCGCGCGCACCAGCCGGTGCACCGGGTTGTCCGCCCGCTGCGGGTAGGCGGCGTGGCCCTGGGTGCCGTGCACGGTGATCGCGGCGTTCAGGCTGCCGCGCCGCCCGATCTTGATGACCTCGCCGAGCCGGGCCGGGTTGGTCGGCTCCCCCACCAGGCAGAAATCCGGGACGTGCCCCTGCGCCGCCATCCAGTCCAAGACGCGCGCCGTCCCGTTTATCGCCGGCCCTTCCTCGTCCCCGGTGATCAGCAGGCTCACGGACCCCGGCTCCGCATGGTCCGCCGCCGCCGCGACGAAGGCGGCCACCGCGCCCTTCATGTCGCAGGCGCCGCGCCCATGCAGCACCCCGTCCCGCACCTCGCCCCCGAACGGGTCGCCGTCCCAGCCGGCACCCTCCGGCACCACGTCCGTGTGCCCGGCGAAGCAGAAGTGCGGCCCCGCCGTTCCCCGCCGGGCGAACAGGTTGGGCGTGGTGCCGAACGGCAGCCGCCACACCCGGAACCCCAGCCCTTCCAGCGCCGCCGCCAGCACGTCCTGCGCGCCCGCGTCCGCCGGCGTCACGGACGCGCAGCGGATCAGCGCCTGCGCCAGCGGGAGCGGGTCGGTGGCCACTAATCCCGCAGAAGGTCGTTGATCGCCGTCTTGGCCCGCGTCCGCTCGTCCACCCGCTTCACGATCACGGCGCAGGTGAGCGACGGCCCCGGCGCCCCGTTCGCCATCGGCCGGCCCGGCAGCGTGCCCGGCACCACCACCGAGTACGCCGGCACCCGGCCCACGAACACCTCGCCGGTGTCGCGGTCCACGATCTTGGTCGATGCGCTGATGAACACGCCCATGGACAGGACGCTGCCGCGCTCCACGACTACGCCCTCCACCACCTCCGACCGCGCGCCGATGAAGCAGTCGTCCTCGATGATGGTCGGGTTGGCCTGCAACGGCTCCAGCACGCCGCCGAGGCCCACGCCGCCGCTCAGGTGGCAGTTCCGCCCGACCTGCGCGCAGCTCCCCACCGTGACCCAGGTGTCGATCATGGTGCCGCGGTCCACATACGCGCCGACATTGACGAAGCTTGGCATCAGCACGACGCCGGGGGCGACATAGGCGCTGTGCCGCACGACCGCGCCGGGCACCGCGCGGAAGCCCGCGGCGCCGAACTGGTTCTCCCCCCAGCCCTCCGTCTTGAGCCGTACCTTGTCGAAGCCCGGCGCCCCGGTGCTCGGCATCGGCACGGCGTCGTTCAGCCGGAACGACAGCAGCACCGCCTTTTTCAGCCATTCGTGCACCACCCAGCCCTGCGCGCCCGGCTCCGCCACCCGCAGCGCGCCCGCATCCAGCGCCGCCAGCACTTCCTCCACCGCGCGCCGCGCCGGGCCGGCGGTCCCAGGGGACAGGGTGTCCCTCTGCTCCCAAAGCCGCTCGATCTCCGGGCGAAGGCTGGTCACGGACATGCGATGCGGCTCCCGGTTGGCACGCGCGGACCATGCGCAGGCGGCCCGCCGGTGTCAATTCACGGCACGGGTCGCCCAGCCGCGCGAAGTATGATACGGTATGTTAACGAACGTCGGGATGGGCGAGGTGCGGGCATGGGAACCACCACAAGGACGGCCACGGACGCCGCGGCGGCGGGCGCGCGGATGGGGTCGCCGGGCGCTTCCCTGCCCGGCAGCCGGGAGCGGTGGCGGGAGTTCGGCCTGCTCGCCGCCGACCTCTTGTTCGAAACGGACGCGGACGGCCGGATCACCTTCGTGGCGCCGGACCGCGTGCTCGGCTGGCCTGCCGCGGCGCTGCACGGCGCCGCCGCCGACGCCCTGCTGATCGAGCCGGACGCGGCCGGGACGGCGCCCGACCGGTTCCGCTTCACCATGCCCTCGCGGAGCCGCCGGGTTTGGCTGCGCGGCGCGTCCGGGGAGGCGGCGTGCCTCGCGATCACCTCCCTGCCCATGCTCGACCCGGCGGGCGGGCGCATCGGCACGCGCGGCGTGGGCCTGGACGTGACCGCCGAGGCGCTGCGCGAGGAGGCCGCCGCCGCCGCCCTGCGCCGCGCGGACGTGCTGGACCACACCCTGGACCAGATGCGCCAGGAGCTGACGGCCCCGCGCATGATCGAGGCCAGCCTGCTTGCGGTCATGCGCGCCGCCGGCGGCCGGGGCGCCGCCCTGCTGGACCTCGCGGACGCCCCGCTCGACGGGCCGCTGGCGCTGCCGTGGCCCGTGCTGCACCGGGTGGGCGACGACCCGCTGCCGGTGCTGGCCGACGCGCTGGCCCTGCTGGACGACCGGGACGACCCAGTGTCGGCGGAGCGCACGCCGGGGGGCTGCGCGGTGCTGGCCTGCCCTGCCGCCACCCGGTTCGGCGACCGCGCCGGGCTGGTGGTGTGGCGCAACGCCGGCGGCCCGGCCTGGGAC
>CAXSEX010000468.1:0-3809 GCA_964236415.1 uncultured Acetobacteraceae bacterium
CCGCCATGGCCGGCACGCACGGCGTCGGCCATACCCGCATGGCGACCGAAAGCGCCGTCACCACGGAGGGCGCCCATCCCTACACCACCGGCCTCGACCAGTGCCTGGTGCACAACGGCAGCCTGTCGAACCACAACGCGCTGCGCCGGGCGCTCGTGCGGGAGGGCTTCCGCTTCGAGACCGAGAACGACACCGAGGTCGCCGCCGCGTTTCTGTCCTGGCGCATGCGCGAAGGCGACAGCCTGGAAGCGGCGCTGCATGCGGCCTTGCGCGACCTCGACGGCTTCTACACCTTCGTCGTCGGCACCCGCACCGGGTTCGCCGTGCTGCGCGACCCGATCTGCTGCAAGCCCGCGGTCATGGCCGAGACCGACGACTGGGTCGCCTTTGGGAGCGAGTACCTCGCCCTGGTGGACCTGCCCGGCATCGGCGGCGCCCGCGTGTGGGAGCCGGAGCCGGCCCGCGTGTATGCCTGGGAACGCGCCGCGTGACGGCGGAGCGCCGCGCCGCGGCGGATGTCGTTGACCTTTCGCAAACCACGGTGCGCAGCCTGAACGCGGCCCTGCACGGGCTGGGACCCGACACCAACCGCACGCTGTGGCGCGTGCTGCACCCCCGCGGGCAGCATGCCCTGGCGGTCGGCGTGGACGCGCCGGTGCGGATCGAGATCGCGGGCCACGCCGGCTACTTCTGTGCCGGCATGAACAAGGGCGCCGCCGTGGTGATCGAGGGCAACGCCGGAAACGGGGTGGGCGAGAACATGATGTCCGGCCGGGTGCACGTGCGCGGCGACGCCAGCGCCGCGGCCGGCGCCACCGCCCATGGCGGCCTCCTGGTCATCGACGGCAACGCCGCCGCGCGCTGCGGCATCAGCATGAAGGGCGTGGACATCGTGGTGGGCGGCAGTGTCGGCCACATGAGCGCCTTCATGGCGCAGGCCGGCACGCTGACCGTGCTGGGCGACGCCGGCGAGGGCCTGGGCGACAGCATCTACGAGGCGCAGCTTTTCGTGCGCGGCCGGGTGGCGAGCCTCGGCGCGGACTGCATGGAGAAGCCGATGCGCCCGCACCACCGCGCGGCGTTGCAGGCGCGGCTGGACGCGGCCGGGTTCGCCGGCGCCGATGCCGGCGCGTTCCGCCGCTACGGCTCGGCCCGGCGGCTGTATCATTTCCATGTCGATCATGCGGGGGAATACTGATGGCCGGCCCACGCCCAGCGCCGCGCGAAAGCGCCACCTTCGACCATGCAACGCTGGCGGAAATCCGCCGGGCCGCGGCCACCGGCATCTACGACATCCGCGGCTACGGCGCGAAGCGCGCCCTGCCCCACTTCGACGACCTGCTGTTCCTGGGCGCCAGCATGAGCCGCTACCCGCTCGAAGGCTACCGGGAACGCTGCGGCACCGACGTGGTGCTGGGCGCGCGGTTCGCGAAAACGCCGGTTGCGCTGAAGATTCCCGTGACGGTCGCCGGCATGAGCTTCGGCAGCCTGTCCGCCCAGGCGAAGGAGGCGCTGGGCCGGGGCGCCACCCTCGCCGGCACCAGCACGACGACGGGCGACGGCGGGATGACGCCGGAGGAGCGGCAAAGCTCGGCGACGCTGGTGTACCAATACCTGCCCAGCCGCTACGGCATGAACCCCGACGACCTGCGCGCCGCCGACGCCATCGAGGTCGTCGTCGGCCAGGGCGCCAAGCCCGGCGGCGGCGGCATGCTGCTGGGCCAGAAGGTCACGGAGCGCGTCGCCGCCATGCGCGCCCTGCCGCCCGGCATCGACCAGCGCAGCGCGTGCCGCCACCCCGACTGGACCGGACCCGACGACCTTGAGATCAAGATCCTGGAACTGCGGGAGATCACCGACTGGCAGAAGCCGATCTACGTGAAGGTCGGCGCGTCGCGGCCGTACTACGACACGGCGCTTGCGGCGAAGGCCGGGGCGGACGTGGTGGTGCTCGACGGCATGCAGGGCGGCACGGCGGCGACGCAGACGGTGTTCATCGAGCACGTGGGCCTGCCGATCCTCGCCGCGATCCGCCCGGCGGTGCAGGCGCTGCAAGACCTGGGCCTGCACCGCACGGTGCAGCTCGTCGTTTCCGGCGGCGTGCGCCATGGCGCGGACGTGGCCAAGGCGCTGGCGCTGGGCGCCGACGCCGTCAGCATCGGCACGGCGGCGCTGGCGGCGCTCGGCGACAACGACCCGGCGCATGAGGCCGAGTATGCGGCGCTCGGCACCCGCGCCGGCGCCTTTGACGCTTGGCACGAGGGGACGGACCCTGCGGGGATCACCACGCAGGACCCGGCGCTGGCCGCGCGGCTCGACCCGGTGCTGGGCGGGCGCCGGCTGGCCAACTACCTGGCCGTGCTGACCATGGAGGCCCAGGCCATCGCCCGCGCCTGCGGCAAGAGCCACCTGCGCCATCTGGAGCCGGAAGACCTCGTGGCGCTCACCGTCGAGGCCGCCGCCATGGCCCGCGTGCCCTTGGCGGGCACCAGCTGGATTCCCGGCCAATGAGCGCCGGGGCGACGCTCTCGGACATCGCCCGGGAGCGGGGCATCCGGTATTTCCTGATCGCCTACACCGACCTGTTCGGCATCCTGCGCGCGAAGCTGGTGCCGGCCCGGGCCATCGACGCCATGGCGGAGGACGGGGCGGGCTTCGCGGGGTTCGCCACCTGGTTCGACATGACCCCCGCCGACCCGGACGTGCTGGCGGTGCCGGACCCGGACAGCCTGATCCAACTGCCGTGGAAGCCGGAGGTCGGCTGGATGGCGGCGACCCCCTCCATGGCGGGCAAGCTGGTCGAGCAGGCGCCCCGCAACGTGCTGCGCCGGGTGGTCGCGGCGGGGCAGGCGCAGGGGCTTGAGATGCGCACCGGCGTGGAGCCTGAGTTCTTCCTGATCCGGCCCGACGGCGCGGCCATCGCCGACCCGGCCGACCGGCAAGCCAAGCCCTGCTACGACCAGCTCACGCTGATGCGCCGCTACGACGTGATCGCGGAGATCAGCGAGGCGATGGAGGCGCTGGGCTGGGAGCCCTACCAGAACGACCACGAGGACGCGAACGGCCAGTACGAGATGAACTGGGCCTATGCGCCCGCGCTGGTGACGGCGGACCGCCATGCGTTCTTCAAGTACATGGTCCGCAGCGTCGCCGAGAAGCACGGCATGCGCGCGACCTTCATGCCGAAGCCGTTCGCCGAGCTGACCGGCTCCGGCTGCCATGCCCATGTCTCGGTGTGGCGGGACGGGGCGAACGTGTTCGGGGGCAGCGATGCGCTGGGCCTGTCCGAGCTGGCGCACCATTTCCTGGGCGGCGTGATGGCGCATGCGGAGGCGCTCTGCGCCCTGACCAACCCAGCGGTGAACAGCTTCAAGCGCATCAACGCGCCCGTCACGGCGTCAGGCGCCACGTGGTCGCCGAGCACGGTGAGCTGGGGCGGCAACAACCGCACGCACATGGTGCGGGTGCCGGGTCCCGGACGCATCGAGTACCGGCTGGCCGATGGCGCGGCGAACCCGTACCTGCTGCAGGCCGGGCTGCTGGCGGCGGGCCTCGACGGGATCGCGCAGGCGCGGAACCCGGGGGCGCCGCTCGACCTCGACATGTACGTGGCCGGTCATGAGGTGGAGGGGGTGCGGCGCCTGCCGCTGAACCTGCTGGACGCCACCCGGGCGTTCGAGGCGTGCGTGCCGCTGCGCGCCGCGCTGGGGCTGATATTGACCAGGGTCACCGTCACGCTATCCGGGCCCCAGCTATCGACCAGCGCCGCCACGTCCTCCTGCAGCACGATGGCGTCGGCAGAGCCGCGC
>CAXSEX010000469.1:0-3787 GCA_964236415.1 uncultured Acetobacteraceae bacterium
CGTTGGGCGCGCTGCGCGCCGGGCTGGCGGAGGTCGGCCGCGACCACGGCATCCTGGTGTTCGCCGCCGGCACCCATCCCATCGCCCGCTGGTCGCGCCAAAGCCAAA
Source organism: uncultured Acetobacteraceae bacterium (assembly GCA_964236415.1). Taxonomy (GTDB): domain Bacteria; phylum Pseudomonadota; class Alphaproteobacteria; order Acetobacterales; family Acetobacteraceae; genus CAHJXG01. The sequence goes on from CAXSEX010000469.1 coordinate 109, forward strand.
CGCAGAAGGGGCGCTACGACGCCATCATGCGGGAGCTGCGGATGCTGGGGCGGCGCAACGTGGTCTGCGGCATGCACGTCCATGTCGAAGTGCCCCGGCCGGAGGCGCGCGTCGATCTGATGAACCGGCTGCTGCCCGCCATGCCGATGCTCCTGGCGCTGTCCGCGTCCTCGCCGTTCTGGCAAGGGCGGTCGATGGGGATGGCGGCCTACCGCATGTCGGCGTTCGGCGAGATGCCGCGCACCGGGCTGCCGGACCTGTTCGACGGGCCGGAGGACTACGCGCGCTACGTGGACGCCATGGTTCGGGCGGGGTCGATCCCCGACGCGAGCTTCCTGTGGTGGACGCTGCGCCCGTCCATACGCTACCCGACGCTGGAACTGCGGGTCGCCGACAGCTGCACGCTGCTGGCGCACACGCTCGCCATCGCCGCGCTGTACCGCTGCCTGGTGCGTTTTGCGGACCGGCGGCCCGAATGGAACCGTGGCCTGACCGGCGCTTCGCGCGCCCTTGTCGCGGAGAACCTGTGGCGCGCGCAGCGCGACGGGGTGCGCGCCGAGTTGATCGACGTGTCCACCGGTGACGCGCAGCCTTTCGCGGCCTGTCTCGACGCGGTGCTGGCGTCGGTGGCGGAGGACGCCGACGCCCTGGGCTGTGCAAGCGAGACGGCGGCGGCGCGGGACATCGTTGCCGGGGGCACGAGCGCGGACCGGCAGGCCGCCGCCTTCGACACGGCGCGCGGGTGCGGCCTGGACGGGCGCGAAGCGGCCGGCGCCGTCGTGGACTGGCTCGCCCGGGCGACGGCGGGCGCCGAAGCGTGAGCGGGCCGTGGTCCTGGCCGTTTCCTACGCGACCGCCACGACGAACGGCACGGTGCGAACCTGGCCGCCGGCCGAGAACTGCAGCCAAAGCAGGTAGGCGCCGGCCTTTGGCGCCGTGACGTGGAGCACGAGGTCCGCGGGCAGCTTGGCGCCGGGCGGGGGCGCTTCCATCCCCGGCATCCCGGCCATCTCGTGGTGGTGCGCAGCGCCCGCCGCCGGGGCTGCATGGGCGTGGACGTAGGTGAGGTCCGCCGCGGAGATGAGCACGGCGTGGGCGGCGACGCCGAGGAAGGGGAGGAGGTCGGGCGCCGGCTTGCCGTCGCGCAGGATGTGCAGCGAAAGCTGCGCTTCCTGCCCGGCCCGCAGGTCGAGCGCGTCGAACCGGGCGCCGTAGCGCCCGTCGCTCCCCGCCAGGCCGGTCGGCCGCGGCGCGGGCGGCGTGCCGGCCGCGTCCGAGCCGATGTCGAACCGCATGACCTGCTGGCCGAGGCCGGACGGCACGGCGTCGGCATAAACGTGCCAGCCGCCGCCCTTGGGAAAGCGGATGGGGACGCGGAAGTGCCCGTCGGCGCCGGGCCGTTCGGCGTGCTCGTGCAAGAATGTGCGGAAGTCCTCGCTGACGGCGATGACATGCAGCCGCTTGCTGAGTTCCACGTCGTAGCGCGTGAGCGGCCGGGCGTCGCCCAGCCGGGCCATGGCGATGTCCAGCACGGACGGCGTGCCCGGCGTGACCGCAAGGGTGGCGGACACCTGGGGCTTGTTGTTCGGCAGGGCATAAGTCCCGGCGACCGTCGCCGGCGGCGGGGCGGCAAGGGCCGGCCCGGCGAGCATGAGGCCGAGCAGAACGCCGCGGACGCCCAGTCGCGTGGCGCTCATGCCGCGACCGGCTCGGCGGCGTAGCCCTCCGCGGCGACGGCCTCCAGGATGCGGCTGGCGGGCGCCGTGCCGTTCTGCACCGTCACGCGCCCGGCGCCCAGATCGACCGAAACGGCGGCCCCGGGATCGACGCTGCGCACGGCGTCGGCCACCGCGCGCGCGCAATGCCCGCAGGTCATGCCGGTGACTTTGAATTGCTGCATGCTGGCCTCCTTTGCTGCCGCGGTTCTGCAACCTTCCAACTTGGGAGAGTCAAGCGGCGACCGTACCGGGCGGCACGGCATATTCTTGCACCTCCTTGACCTTCCCATAATGGGAAGCACCATGTGCAGTCCCGGAGCATAACGACGGGAGCGGTCGGCATGGACGGGGGCATCATCGAGCGGGCAGGGGCGCAGGATGCCGCGCCGCGCCTGGACCTGCGGATTTCCGGCATGAGCTGCGCCGCTTGCGTGCGCCGGGTCGAGCGGGCCGCGGCGGCGGTGCCCGGCGTGCAGGACGTGGCGGTGAACCTCGCGACCGAGCGGGCCGCCGTCACCCCCGGCGCCGGCTTCCGCTTGCCCGACCTGGCGCAGGCGCTGCAAAGCGCCGGGTACCCCGTGGCCGAGGCGGTGGTGGACCTTTCGGTGTCGGGCATGAGTTGCGCGTCCTGCTCCAGCCGGGTCGAGCGGGCGCTGCGGGGCGTGCCGGGCGTGCTGTCGGCCGAAGTCAACCTAGCGAGCGAGCGGGCGCGGGTGCGCGTCGCCGCCGGGACCGCAGGCGCGGGCGGACTGGCCGCCGCCGTGCGGGCGGCGGGGTACGAGGCGTCCGTGCCTGCGCCTACCGGCGTGGCGAAGGAGCGCCCTGGGCGGGACGGCCTGGCCGCGGCCGCGGCCTGCGTGTTGGCGCTGCCGCTGCTCCTGCCGATGCTGGCCATGCCGTTCGGGGTCCATGCGGCCCTGCCGGGCTGGGCGCAGCTCGTCCTGGCCGGGGTGGTGCAGGCGGTGTTCGGCACCCGGTTCTACCGCGGCGCGTGGCACGCGCTGCGGGCCGGCGCCGGCAACATGGACCTGCTGGTGGCGCTCGGCACCACGGCCGCCTTCGGGCTGAGCCTGTGGGAGCTGGCCGGCGGGCGTGGCGAGCACCTGTACTTCGAGGCGTCCGCCGCGGTGATCGCGCTGGTGCGGCTGGGCAAGTGGCTGGAAGGCCGGGCGCGGCGCGGCGCCGGGGCCGCGATCCGCGCGCTGGAACAGCTCCGCCCGGAGCGCGCCCGGGTGCGGCGGGACGGGGCGGAGCAGGAGCTTCCCATCACCGAGCTGCGCGCCGGCGACCTCCTCCTGGTGCGGCCCGGCGAGCGCATCCCGGCGGACGGCGTGGTGCAAGAGGGCTTGGGCGGCGTGGACGAGAGCCTGCTGACCGGCGAGGCCCTCCCCGTGCCCAAGCAGCCCGGCAGCCGCGTCACCGGCGGCAGCCTCAACGGCGAGGCGCTGCTGCTGGTGCAGGCCACCGCGCTCGGCGCGGAAAGCCGGCTCGCCCGCATGGTGCGCCTGGTCGAGGACGCGCAGGCGGCGAAGCCCCCGGTGCAGCGCCTGGTGGACCGGGTCAGCGCCGTGTTCGTGCCCGTCGTGGTGGGCCTCGCGGCGCTGACCTGGCTCGGCTGGTGGCTGGCCGGAGCCGGGGCGGAGGCCGCGACGGTGAACGCCGTGAGCGTGCTGGTGATCGCCTGCCCCTGCGCGCTGGGCCTCGCGACGCCTGCGGCGATCATGGCCGGCACGGGGGCGGCGGCGCGCCACGGCATCCTGATCCGCGACGCCGCCGCGCTGGAGCGGGCACGGGCGATCCAAACCGTGGTGTTCGACAAGACCGGCACCCTGACCGAAGGCCGCCCTGCCGTGGTGGCGCTGCGCCCGGCGCCGGGCGTCGCGGAGGCCGATCTGCTCCGGCTGGCCGCGGCGTTGCAGGCGGGCAGCGAGCATCCGCTGGGCCGCGCCGTGCAAGCGGCG
>CAXSEX010000470.1:0-3787 GCA_964236415.1 uncultured Acetobacteraceae bacterium
TGCCGGCCGCGTCCAGCAGCGCGCCGCACAGCGCGTCGAGCGCGTTCCGCCCGTGCGAGATCGCGGCGTTGGCGGCGTCGAACTCGTCTTCCAGCGTCGGCTTCGACGGCCGGTGCGAGGGTGGGTAGCCGCCGGGCCGCCCGCCGCTCGCCGCCCCGGCGATGCCGGCGTACACGGGCGGCGCCAGGGCGAAGGTGGGATGCGCCGTGAACACGCAGGCGTAGCGCGGGCGCTCCATGAGGGCGCGCACCTCGCGGAGCGGCAGCGGGCTGTCCTCCGGGTTGGGCCGCACGAGCCGCTCCGCCAGTTGGGCGAGCGCCACCTGGGACGCGGCCAGTTCGGCGCCGCCCACGTAGTCCGACAGCCGCTGGGCACGCTCGCCTGCCGCCGCGTCGCGCAGGAAAGCGACGATGCCGGCGACCTGCGCCTCGTTCAGCCGGCCCTCGTCCAACTGCCGGCTGATGGCCAGCGCCGCGGTGAGCACGGGGTTGCCGAACGGGTCCTGCACCGCCCGGGCGCGGGTTTCGCTGATGAGCGTTAGCAGGGCCGCGGCGCCGTGCTCCGGGTCCGCGTCCAGGGCAGGGGGCGCGTCGGGCTTCATGGCAATTTCCAATGGCTGCACAGCCGCTGTCCTTTCCGTTGGCCCGGCACGGGAACTGGGGCGCCCTGGCCTGGCACGATGCCAGTCCGCCGTGCTGCGCTGCAAGATGCGGGCCATGCGCCCGCACGCCAAGCCTGTTGGCCGGTGAGGCTTCAAGCGCATTGACCCCTGGTCCGCATTGTGACCAAACAACGTCCAATTATGGATGCAGCCCTTTCCGCCGTCCGCCTCCGCAAGCCGCGTGGCCAAGGCGCCACGCGCCGGGCCGAGATCCTGCTCGCGGCCCAGCGCCTGTTCCTGGAGGAAGGGTTCGAGCACACCACCATGCGCCGCCTCGCGGACGCGGTGGGCGTGTCGGCGACCGCGCTGTACGTTTACTTCGACGACAAGGACGCCATCCTGCAAGCCATCGCCGAGGCGACGTTTGCCGAGATGCTGGCCGTGCTTGAAGCCAGCCAGGACCCGGCGGCGACCCCGCTTGAGCGGTTCCGTGCGGGGCTGCACGCCTACGTGGCGTTCGGACGCGCCCGGCCCGACGCCTACCGGCTGACATTCCTGGCCAAGATGATGGCGCCGGCCTCGCCCGGCCGGCGCACGATGGACTGCACGGACTTCGATGCCGCCGACCGCTCCTTCGCCATCCTGGAGCGCGGCGTGGCGGAGCTGATGCAGACCGGGCAGTTCCGCCCCGGCAACCCGCTCCTGGTGGCGGAGGCGCTTTGGGCCAGCCTGCACGGCGTCACCGCGCTGCTGATCGACCTGTCCGCCCATGTCGAGTCCGCGCCGGACCTGTTGATCGAGGCCGTGCTGGAAACGGCGGTCCGGGGCCTTTCGGCACCCTGAATTACCATTGTTAACCTAGCGACAGTAATCTAAGCTCTGCGGTGGACATCTTGGGACGCCGCCGATGCGAACCGCCGCCCTGCTTGCCTGCCTCGCGCTTTTCGCCTGCGACAAGCCGGCCCCCACGCAAGCGGAAGCGCCGCCGCGTCCGGTGCGGGTCCAGGCCGTGGCGTTCACCGAGCCTCGGGAAACCCTGACCTATTCCGGCACGGTGCAGGCCCGGCACCAGGCTGACCTGGCGTTCCGGGTCGGCGGCAAGATCATCGCCCGTTCCGTGGACCTGGGCGCCCGGGTCCATGCCGGCGACGTGCTGGCGCGGCTTGACCCCGCGGACCTGGCGCTGTCGGCCGAAGCCGCGCAGAACGCCATGGCCGCCGCCGCGGCCGACGCGACGAACGCCCGGCTGGAGTTCCAGCGCTACGAGAACCTTGGGCGTTCCTCGCCCTCCTTCCTGGCGTCGGAGCGTGAAAAGCGCGTCGCCGCCAACATGATGGCCAACGCCCGCCTGGCGCAGGCCCAGCGCCAGTACGCGCTCGCGCTGTCGCAGAAGAACTACGGCACCCTGTATGCCGACGCGGACGGCGTCGTGGTGGGGCTGCCGGTCGAGGTCGGCCAGGTGGTGTCGCCGGGCCAGACCGTCATGACCGTGGCGCAGACGGCGGAAACCGAGGTGCTGGTTGACCTGCCGGAGAACCGCCTGCCTGAGTTGCGCGCCGCCGACGAGATCACGGTGGCGCCGTGGTCGGACCCGTCCCGGTCGTTTGCTGGCCAGGTGCGCGAGGTCGCGGCGCGGGCCGACCCGGCCAGCCGCACCTTTGCCGTCCGCATCGCGGTGCAGGCGCCCGGCGAGCAGCTGGCGCTGGGCGGCACGGCGACGGTGCGGCTCACCGGGCGCGGCGCCGGGCCGGTCGCGATCCTGCCCGCCGCCGCCCTGGGCGATTGCGAAGGCAAGCCCTGCGTTTGGGTGCTCGACGAGGGGCAGAACCGCGCGGCGCCCCGCCCGGTCACGGTTGCAGCCTATCAGGAAGACCACGTCGCCATCGCCTCCGGGCTGCAGGCCGGGGAGCAGGTGGTGACGGCGGGGGTGACGCAGCTTGACCCCGACTTGACCGTCGTGGCCTGGGGAGGCGCGCAGCGATGAACCTGTCCGCCCTTGCGCTGCGCCACCGCACGCTGACCTGGTTCGCCATGCTGGCCGTGGCGGCGGCCGGCGTTTGGGCCTACCTCCATCTCGGCCGGGCGGAGGACCCGCCGTTCACCATCAAGAACATGGTGGTGACCGCCAACTGGCCCGGGGCAAGCGCCGAGCTGATGGCGCGCGAGGTCACCGACCGGATCGAGCGCAAGCTGCAGGAGCTGCCGTTCCTCGACCACGCGGACACCCAAACCAAGCCCGGCACCAGCACGACGATCATCACGCTGCGCGACGACACGCCGCCGCGGCGCACGTCGGAACTGTGGTACCAGGTCCGCAAGAAGCTGGCCGACCTGGCGCCCAGCCTGCCGCCCGGCGTGCAGGGGCTGACGTTCAACGACGAGTTCGGCGACGTGTTCGGCCTGGTCTATGCGCTCACCGGGGACGGCTTCACGCTTCCGGAACTGAAGCATGTCGCGGAGGACGTGCGGGAGCGCCTGCTCACCGTGCCCGGCGTCGCCAAGGTGCAGCTGCTGGGCCAGCAGGACGAGCGCATCACGGTCGAGTTCAGCCCGCGCCGCCTCGCGCAGTTCGGCTTGTCCATGCAGGACGTGACGGCCGCGGTGCAGCGGGAGAACAGCGTGGTCGCCGGCGGCTTCGTCGAGACGGCGCGCGACCGCATCTTCGTCCGCACCGGCGCCGGGCTTGACGGCGCGGCGCAGTTGCAGCGCATGCCCGTGCAGGCCGGCGGGCGGCTGGTGCCGCTGGGCGACATCGCGACGGTCACGCGCGGCACCGTCGATCCGCCGGTCTCGGCCATGCGGTTCGGCGGCAAGCCGGCGCTGGGCGTGGCGATCTCGATGGCGGAAGGCGGCAACCTGCTCGACCTCGGCCGCCGGGTGGCGGCGCGGGTGGCAGAGGTGGTTCCCACCTTGCCGCTCGGCGTGCAGATGGGCCGCGTGCACGACCAGGCGGAGGTGGTGGCGGCCGACGTGGGCGACTTCCAGGAAAGCTTCTTCGAGGCGCTGGCCATCGTGCTGCTGGTGTCCTTCGCCAGCCTCGGCTGGCGCACCGGCATCGTCGTCGCCATCAGCGTGCCGCTGGTGCTGGCGGGCGTGCTGGTGGGCATGAAGCTGATCGGCATCGACCTGCAGCGCATCTCGCTCGGCGCCATGGTGATCGCGCTGGGCCTTTTGGTGGACGACGCG
>CAXSEX010000471.1:0-3783 GCA_964236415.1 uncultured Acetobacteraceae bacterium
TCCGGCCCGTCAAGACCATCCTGCCCCGAGGCTTGCTGGGCCGCAGCCTGCTGATCGTGCTGGTGCCGCTGGTGGTGCTGCAGGCGGTGGCGTTCACCTTCTTCTACGGCAGCCACCTCGACATCATCTCCCGCCGCTTGTCCGGCAGCATCGCCGGCGAGATCGCGCAGACCATCGAGCTGCTGGACCGCTACCGCGGCCCGGAGAACGAGGCCTGGGTCCTGGGCGCCGCCCAGCGGCAGTTCGAGCTTCCGGTGCGGCTGGTGCCCAACGCCGTTCTGCCGCCCAACACCCACGTGAACCTGCTGGGTCCGATGGACGACGACCTGGCCGCCGCCATCGAGCAGAAGGTCCGGCGGCCGTTCACCATGGACTGGACGACGGACAGCCGCGACGTGCTGGTCCGCGTGCAGCTTCCCGGCGCGGTGCTGGAGGTCGAGGCGCCGCGCAAGCGGCTGTATGCCACGACCATCTACCTGTTCGTGCTGTGGGTGGTCGGCTCGGCGCTGCTGCTGTTCGCGGTGGCGGCGATGTTCCTGCGCATCCAGGTCCGCGCCATCCGCCGCCTGGCCGAAGCGGCGGAGGCGTTCGGCATGGGGCGGGACCGCGGCCCCATCAAGCCGGAAGGCGCCACCGAGGTCCGGCAGGTCGCCGCGGCGTTCAACCGCATGCAGGAGCGCATCACGCGCTTCCTGTCGCAACGGACCGAGATGCTGGCCGGCGTGTCGCACGACCTGCGCACGCCCCTCACCCGGCTCCGCCTGGCGCTTGCGGTGCTGCCGCCGCACCCGGACCTGCAACAGGACGTGGCCGACATGACCGCGGATGTGGAGGAGATGGAGCGGATGGTCGGCGGCTACCTCGCCTTTGCCCGCGGCGAGGGCAGCGAGCAGGCGCAGCCGGTGGACCTGACCGCGCTGCTGGAGGACGTGGCCAGCGCCGCCCGCCGGGCCGGCGCCCAGGTGGAGCTGGATGGCCCCCGGGAGCTGATGCTCAACCTGCGGCCCAACGCCGCCCGCCGCGCCGTGACCAACCTGGTTGACAACGCCCGCCGCCACGCGCGGCAGGTCCGGCTTTCGGTCGAGCCGCAGGAGCGCGGCGTGCAGGTCATCGTGGACGACGACGGCCCCGGCATCGCGCCGGAGCGCCGGGAAAGCGTGTTCCGGCCGTTTGAAAGCGGCGCGCTGGGCGGCACCGGGCTGGGCCTGACCATTGCCCGGGACATCGTGCGGGCGCATGGCGGCGACATCGTGCTCGGAGACAGCCCGCTGGGCGGCCTCCGGGCGCGGATGCGGCTGCCGATCTGACGCTTGCCCCCCAGGCCGCGCGCCGGGTTAGGCCCGCTACGCCTTGCCGCTCTTCTCGGCCAGCATCTTGACCTCGTCCATCGCCTCGGTGAACCGCTGGTGCAGCATGCTCAGCGCCTCGCCGTTGGAGCGTTGGATCAGGTCGGCCAACTCTTTCACGTTGGCGACCGCGCGCTCGTAGGACTGCTTCATCTTCTCGGTCTGCTTGGCCGCCTTGGCCTGCGGGCTTTCGGTCGCCGCCATGTCGCGCATCGCCTCCGAAACCTCCTGCATGGTCTCCTGCATGATTTCCATGTGGCGGCGGGCGACGGTCTGGGCGCCCTCCAGGGCGACCTTGTTGGCGGCGGTCAGCACCTCAAGGTTCTTGCGATGCAGCGACAGGAAGCTGTCCATGTCGGGCATGCCCGGCACCGACGGCATCTTCATGTCGCTGAACATGCGGGAGTACTCGGCCATCTTCGCCATGCCGGTCTCGATGGCGCTCCGACCCATCTGGGTTGCGTTCTCGGCGGCCTTGGCGGTGGCGTTCTGCATACGGGTAGCCGGGTCGTCGCTCATCGTGGTTCCTCCTGTTTGGGCCGGACGCTAACATGGCGCGTGGTGGGCGCATACCATCCTTGAGCCGAAGCGGGCGGCGCATCAGAGGGGCGGCACATCAGGCTTGGGCGGGGACGGATCGGCGTCCGGCGGCGTTTCAGGGGCGCTTTCGTCCTCCACGAGGCCCGCATCGGCGAACACCGCCGCAGCCTCCTCCGCTGGGGAGGCGGAGCGGCCCGGAAGCATGTTCTCAGCCTGGATCGCGCGGTCCAGGCCGCGGTCCACCGTCGCCATGGTCGCCGACAGGTCAGGGCTTTCGTCGTTCTCCCAGGCGCGCAGGGCATACAGCCACAACGCCAGCAACCCATGCACCCGCAGGCCGCCGATGATGCTAGTGGAAGGAATCCCCGCGCCATCCAGCAGCCACTTCATGCTGCGCAGCGTGGCGCCATACAGCAGCAGGGAGGTTGCCGGGTCAGTCCGCAGGGCACGCAGCAGCTGTAGGATGCCGGCCCGGTGCTGCTGCAGCGCGTCGAACCGCGACATCACCATGTCGAACAGGCGTTCCCGCGGGCTTGGCTCCTTCGACCCGGTGGACAGCGCAGCCTGGTCGGCCTGGATGCCGAACCGCAGCAGCACCGCGCCGCGGCCCGGAAAGCGGGCGCGCACGCGGTCGAGCGGCAGGTCGGCGTCGCGCGCCGCCTCCGCGATGTTCACGTCGGCCCAGCCGCGCAGGGCGGCCTGGCTGAACACGGCGGCAATCAGGGCTTGGTCGAGTTGCTTGTCTTCCATGCCCGTCAGATGGGCCGCGGAGCAAAGCCTGTCGAGGGGCGATGCGGCGAACTCAAGAAGCGAGTTCCCGGGACACTCACGCAGCGAGTTCCCGGGACACTCACGCAGCGAGTTCCCGGGACCGCCTGGTGGCGGCATCAATCGCGCGTGACAGGAGGGCGGGCCAGGCCGCGTCCGCCATAAGCACCGCAAGCGCCCGTTCGGTGGTGCCCGCCGGGCTGGTGACGGCGACGCGCAGGGCGGACGCATCCTCGGCGCTCGCGGCAAGCAGCGCGCCGGAGCCTGCGACGGTGACCCGGGCCAGCCGCCGGGCGAGCGCCGGGGGAATGCCTTGTTCCACGGCCGCCCGTTCCAGCAGTTCCGCCAGCAAGAAAACGTAGGCGGGACCGCCGCCGGACACCGCGGTGACCGGGTCGATCAGGCGTTCGTCATCGACCCACGCGACCTCCCCCACCGAGGCCAGCAGATCATCGCACAGGGTTCGCTGGGCGGGCGTGACGCCGGGGCTGGGGCAGGCGACGGTGATGCCCTGCCGGATCGCCGCTGGGGTGTTCGGCATGGCGCGCACGACCGGCCCGGTGCCCAGCATTGCTTGAAGCCCGGCGATCGTGCGGCCCGCCATGATGGACAGCATCACTGCCCCAGCGTCAGCGAACCGTGTGACGCCGGGCAACGCCGCGTCGGCTTGCTGCGGCTTCACCGCAAGGACCACCGCGGCGGGAGCGAAGCCGGGCGGCAGGTCGCCAGGGGCGGGAACGACCTGGACTCCTTCTCCTGCCAAGGCGGCTGCGGCCGGGGCTGGGTCGATCACGAAGGACGGCGCCAGGCCGCGCTCGCGCCAGCCGGCCAGCATGGCGCCGCCCATCCTGCCGCCGCCGAGCAGCAGAAGGGGCGGCAGCGCCTCCGTCACGCTTCCCCCACGCACTCCAGCATGGCGGCCTGCATCGCTTCCGCCGGGGTCTTTCCGCCCCACAGCACGAACTGGAACGCGGGGTAGAAGCGCTCGCATTCGTCGATCGCGCTTTCATCCATGCCGAAAAAGCGGCCGAGGCAGTTTTCGAGGAAGTAGCTCTGCTCCCAGCGGTAGAGCTCGGCGTTGAATTCCGCTTGGAGCTTCGGCGGCTCGACGGGCGCGGCGAGGTGCGCG
>CAXSEX010000472.1:0-3777 GCA_964236415.1 uncultured Acetobacteraceae bacterium
CGTCCGTCAGGCCGCAACCGCGGTTTGATCGCCCGGGAATCTGCCCCGGTTACGTAGGCGAGCACCAAGCTGTTCTCGGCAAAGGCAATCAAGTGGTTCGCCAATCCTGCCGGCTGCAGCAGCATGCTGATGTCGAGGGTACCGGCGGCGGCGAAGATGTCGGCTGGCTCCTGGCCGACGCTGATCCCCGGGCGATATCGAGGCTGCTGGCGGCCACGTCCGTGACGCAGGTGCCTGTTTGCTGGGTGAACAGCTTCTCGACCGCGGCGAACTCCGCCGACAGGCTGCCGGTCTGGTAGATGATGAGCGCGTTCGGGTTGGAAGCGCAGTCCGTCTGCGCCCGGTGACAAGGGGTTGCCTGGATGGGGCGAGCCTCGCAGGCGCCGCGGCGTGCCGGCTTGCAGCGTCGGGGGCTGCATGGTTACGGCTGCGTTCGCGCCTGGCCTGCCGGCAACGCGACCGGGATCAGGCCGTATCGCGCCAGGATGGCTTGGCCCGGCCCCGACATGACGAACAGCGCGAAGCGCGCCGCGGCCGGGTTGGCGGACAGCACGGTCATCCCATACTCCGGGCCGACCTCCAGCTCGGCCGGCAAGGGCACGGCGGCGAGGTCCGGCACGGCGCGGCGCAGCGTGTCCGTGCCGCTGCAATAGCCCAGCATGACATCGGCGCGCCCGGACAGGAACACGCCCTCGCTCGGCCCCTGGCCCGGCACCAGCGGCGCCATGCCGGGGCTGCCCACGAGTTGCTGCGCCTTGCCTTCCAGCGTGGCGCGGGCGCCGGGGCGCGCCTGCTCGGCGCGGGCGAACACCGCCCAGGCGTAGTCGCCGCCGGGGTCCGCGCCCGGCGTGCTGGTGGCGAGCTTGACCGCGGGGTCGAGCAGGCGGCCGAGCAGGTTGGCCGGCGTCAGCCCGAGGCCCTCGCGCCCCAGCGCGCACATGCGGTTGCGCGCGAACAGCACCACGGGCGTGCCGCGTCCGGCGTCGGCCAGGCGCTGCGGCTGGCCCATGTCGGCGGAGGCGAGCAGGTCTGCCGGCTCGCCCCGCTCCAGCCGCTCGCGCAACAGGCCGGACGGGCCGTAGATGGGCCGCGCGGCCGTGCCCGGCGGCGTGCCGAACGCGGTCAGCAGGGCGTTGAACGCCCCGGTCAGGCTGCCCGCCGCATAGATGCGCAGCGGCGCCGGCGCTTCCGCGTCCTCCGCCAGCGCAGGGACGGCCGCCGACAGCAGAAACGCGGCCCCGAGCAGGACCCGGCGCAGCGTGCGCATCAGGCCGGCACCCGCGCGGGCGGAGCGAGGGCGTTTGCCGCATCCAGGGTGCCTGCCATCGGCGTTCCTCCAAATCCGGGAATAGCGTCGTATTCTTTTGAGCATAACGCAAGCGCCAATGCCAAATGTGCGCGCGCCGGCGCGGTGCTACGATTAGGATGCAGCCGTGTCCCGGCTCGCGTTGCATTGGACCCGGCGCTTGGCCCCGACGAGGCGCGGCAACGCCGGCAGCGACGGAGAAGCGGCCCCTGCAAGCGGCCGTGGGCATGGCACATCGCTCAAACAACTGATTGGAACGGACAACGATGACCAGGAAGACCGGCCGCCATTTCTTCGCCAACCCGGGGCCGACCAATATCCCGGACTCAGTGCTGCGGGCAATGGACCGCCCCTCGCTCGACTTCCTGGACCCCGAGTTCATCGAGGTGTTCGACGCCGCCGTGGCCGGGCTCAAGCGGGTGCTGGGCACGTCCGGGGAGGTGTTCCTTTACACCGCCTCCGGCCACGGCGCGTGGGAGGCGACGCTTGTGAACCTGCTGTCGCCCGGCGACACCGTGCTGGTCCTGGAGTCCGGCTGGTTCAGCGAGGGCTGGGCCACCATGGCGCAGAAGTTCGGCCTGCAGGTGCAGACCGTCGCGGCGGACTGGCGGCGCGGCATTGATCCCCAGGCAGTGACGGCGGCGCTGCGGGCCGACGCCGGGCACGCGGTCAAGGCCGTGCTGGCCGTGCACAACGAGACGGCGACCGGCCTCGCGATGCCGCTGCCGGAGATCCGCGCCGCCATCGAGGCGGCCTCCCACCCGGCGCTGCTGCTGGTCGATACCATCTCGTCCCTCGGCTCGCTTGAGTTCCACATGGAGGAGTGGGGCATTGATGCCGTCGTGGGCGGCAGCCAGAAGGGCCTGATGCTGCCGGCCGGATTCAGCTTCACCGCGGCGTCGCCCAAGGCGATGCAGGCGCACGCCGCCGCCCAACTGCCGCGCCATTACTTCGATTGGACGACCATGCTCCGCCGCCCGTCGCGCAGCTTCACCGGCACCATCCCCACCGCCGCGTTCTACGGCCTGCGCGAAAGCCTGCGGCTGATCGAGCAGGAGGGTTTGGCACAGGTCGTCGCCCGCCACCACCGCCTGGCCGAGGCCACGCGCCGGGCCGTGCGCGTGTGGTCCGGCAATGACGGCCCGCAGCTGTATTGCCTCGACCCGGCCCGCGTGTCGGACAGCGTCACCGCCGTGCTGATGCCGGAGGGCTTCAATGCCGACACCGTGCGGCGCACGGCGCTGGACCGGTTCAACGTCTCGACCGGCGGGGGCCTGGGCCGACTCGGCGGCACGCTGTTCCGCATCGGGCACCTGGGGGACCTGAACGAGCCGATGATGCTGGGCACGCTCGGCGCCGTGGAGATGAGCTTGCGGATCAACGGCGTGCCGCATGGCAAGGGCGGGGTGGACGCGGCGATGGACTGGCTCGCCGCGGCCTGAGACACTGCCGGGGTGGCACGGCCGAGTCGCCGGCGTCCGGGATGCCACCCTGGCCCAGACCCGGGCCAGGGTGGCAACCGCCCGCAACCGTGGCGCAGCGGTCACGGTTGCGTGTTTTCCTTCGGGCGCATGAACACTACCCTTAGTGGTCCGCATTGCGACTCGGCACCTAGATGTTGTAGCCTGCGGTGCAGAAGCTGAACAACGCAGGAGTGTCCACCGTGCTTGACGCAGTGCAGATGCCGGGCCGCCATCAGGTGCGGGTGGACCGGTCGCGGGACCGGCTGCTCACGGATTTCGGGCGCGCGACGCTGGACGACCGCTACCTGATGCCGGGCGAAAGCTACCAGGACCTGTTCGCCCGGGTCGCCAGCTTCTACGGCGACGACGCGGCGCACGCCCAGCGCATCTACGACTACGCGAGCCAGATGTGGTTCATGCCGGCGACCCCGGTGCTGTCCAACGGCGGCACCACGCGGGGCCTGCCGATCTCGTGCTTTTTAAACGAAGCGTCGGACAGCCTGGACGGCATCGTCGGCCTGTGGAACGAGAACGTGTGGCTGGCGTCCAAGGGCGGCGGCATCGGCTCCTATTGGGGCAACCTGCGCTCCATCGGCGAGAAGGTCGGGCAGAACGGCAAGACCTCCGGGGTGATCCCGTTCATCCGGGTGATGGACAGCCTGACGCTGGCGATCTCCCAGGGATCGCTGCGCCGCGGGTCGGCCGCGGTCTATCTGCCGATCTCGCACCCCGAGGTCGAGGAGTTCATCGAGCTGCGCCGCCCGACCGGCGGCGACCCCAACCGCAAGGCGCTCAACCTGCACCACGGCATCCTGGTGTCGGACTCGTTCATGCGCGCCGTCGAGGCGGACGAGCAATGGGCGCTGACCTCTCCCAAGGATGGCGCGATGGTGCGGCTGGTGAGCGCGCGCGCCCTGTGGGTCCGCATCCTGACCGCGCGGATCGAGACGGGAGAGCCGTACCTCGTGTTCTCCGACCATGTGAACAACGCCCGGCCGGAGCAGCAGA
>CAXSEX010000473.1:0-3522 GCA_964236415.1 uncultured Acetobacteraceae bacterium
GAGCGGGGGGGCGCCGGGGCTGGAGCCACCTAAGCCCGGAGGGCTGCCGCCGCTTCGGGAGGTCATCGCGCGGCATGGGCTGGACGCGCGGCGCAAGCTCGGCCAGCACTTCCTGCTGGACGCGAACCTCACGGGGCGGATCGCGCGCCTGCCTGGCGCCCTGGCCGGTCGGCACGTCGTCGAGGTGGGGCCGGGTCCGGGCGGCCTGACCCGCGCGCTGCTGGACACCGCGGCGAAGGGCGTGCTCGCGGTGGAGGTCGATGCCCGGGCGGTTGCGGCGCTTGCGGAGCTTGAAGCGGCGTATCCCGGGCGGCTGCGGGTGCTGGCGGCGGACGCGACGCGGCTGGACCTGGTGCCGCTCGTGCCCGCGCCCCGGCAGTTGGTGGCGAACCTGCCGTACAACGTCGCGACCCCGCTGCTGATCGGCTGGCTGCGGCAGGCGCACGCCTGGGAGCGCATGACGCTGATGTTCCAGCAGGAGGTGGCCGAGCGCATCGCCGCGGCGCCGGGCACCGCGGCCTATGGGCGCCTGTCGGTGCTGGCGCAGTGGACGTGCCGGACCGCTTTGCTGATGCGCCTGCCGCCGGCCGCGTTCACGCCGCCACCCAAGGTGTGGTCGGCCGTGGTGGGCTTCCAGCCGCACCCGGCGCAGCCCCCGCCCCCGCTCTTTGCCACCATGGAGCGGGTGACGGCGGCGGCGTTCGGGCAGCGGCGCAAGATGCTGCGCGGCTCGCTCCGGGTGCTGGGGGGCGAGGCGCTGCTGGAGCGGGCGGGCATCGCGCCGGAGCGCCGGGCGGAGACGCTGGGCATCGCGGAGTTCGACCGGCTGGCGCGCCTCCTGCACGGCGGGGCCGCGTGACAACCTTGCTGTTGTTGCAATACACGAATTATGACGGGACACGTTCTTGACGTTTGGCTAAGCTGCCCTTCGTAGCCTCGGCCGCTTCGGCGACCGCGCGGGCCGGACGGCGGATGGCGGGGACGACAAGCATGACCGGCGTGGATGGCGGGATCGCGAGGGGCTGGCGGCTGCGTTCGCGGCCATCGGCCGTGGCGTGGCCCGGGGGCGCGCTGCTCGCGGCGGGCGTGGGCGCGGCCGGGCTGGGGACCGGGCTGGCGTCCTGGCTGCTGGCGCCGGCGTGGCTCGCGCTCCCGGTCCCGTTCGCGATGGCAGCAAGCGTCGCGGCGGCGGGCGCGGCGCTGGCCTCGGCGGTGCTGGCGCAGGAGGTCCGGCGGCGCCGGGCCAGGGAGGCCGGGCAAGGCGGGCCGGCGGCCCCGGCGCTCCCCGAACCGGTTGACGTTCCCGCCGCGCCCCATGACGGGTTGATGCAGGCGCTCGGCCAAGCCGCCATCGCCGGGCGGCTCCAGCGGTCGATTGAGCAGGTGCAGGCGTCGGGCGGGTGTGCGCTGCTGCACCTGGACCTCGACGGGTTCCGGGAAGTGCAGGACGCCCGCGGCCCGGCGGTCGCCGACCTGCTGCTGATCGAGGCGGCGCAGCGGCTGCGGGGCGCGCTGCGCGGGACGGACGCGGCGGAGCGCGTGGGGGACAGCGCCTTTGCGGTGGTGCTGCCCGGCGTGTCCGGGGCGGAGCAGGCCCGGCGCTCGGCCGCGCGCCTTGCCGCGGCGGTGCGGGAGCCGTACGTGGTGGTGGGCGTGGCCAGCCGGATCGACGTTTCGGTGGGCGTGGCGGTGTTCCCGGCGGACGGGGACAGCGCCGCGGCGCTGATGCGCCAGGCGAACGGCGCGCTGGAGCGGGCCAAGGCCGGGGGGCGTGGCGCGGTTGTGCTGTGCGAGTCCCCCGCGGCGGCGGCGGACGCGCGGCGGATGGACGAGGAGCTGCAGTACGCGCTGGAGCTGGAACAGTTCGAGATGGCCTACCAGCCGGTGTTCGCCGCGCGGAGCGGCGTGCCGGTGGCGTATGAGGCGCAGGTCGGCTGGCGGCACCCGGCGCGCGGGCTGGTGCCGGCTTCGGTGTTCATGCCGCTGTGCGAGCGGTCCGGGCTGATGGAGAAGCTCGGCCGCTGGATGCTGCACGCCGCCTGCACGGAGGCGGCGACCTGGGCGGTGCCGGTGCGGCTGTCGATCAACATCGAGGGCGCGCAGTTCCGCCGGGGCGATCTGGAGCACCTGGTGATCGAGACGCTGCACCGGTCGGGCCTGGCGGCGGACCGCCTGGACCTGGAGGTGACGGAGGCGGTGCTGCTGGAGCATTCGCAGCAGGTGCTGGCGGCGATGCTGCCGCTGCGCACGCTCGGGGTGCGGCTGGTGGTGGACGACTTCTGCCAGGCGGCGGCGCTGCAGCGGTTCCGCGACGCGGCGGTGCAGCAAGTCAAGCTCGGCCGGGACGCCGTGCGGTCGATGCTCACCGACCCCGGCGCCATGGCCGTGGTGCGCTCGGTGCTGGGCATGGCGACCGAGATGGGGATCGAAGCGGCGGCGGAGGGCGTGGAGGAGGCGGCGCAACGCGACCTGCTGGCGCAGTTGGGGTGCGGGCCGATGCAGGGCGGGCTATTGGGGCCGCCGCAGTCGCCGGAGCGGACGCGGCAGTATTTGTGGCAGGCGACGCGGCGGGTGGAGGGAGGGGCGGTGCTGCTGGGGACAGGTTGAACGATCAGCGGAACCGGTGCGGCAGGCCGGCCTGCTTCATGATCTCGTTTGCGGTGTGGCGGGACCGAATCTTGCCGTCAACCGGGAACTTCTTTCCGGAATGTGGGCTAAGCCATATCTCGTGGTCGCCAGCACCCTGATGGAAGAAGTGGCATCCGGCTTTTCTCAAGCTGATCCTTAACCAGCCGGGTCCAATCAGCCATTCGCCCGCAGACGAATCTTCGTGACCTGCTCGGACATCAGTACGAGGGGAACTTCTTCCAGATAGACGGCATCGCCATCAGCGGTTGCCGGGCTGCCGTTCAACTCCAGAAGCTCGGGGATCAACACGCTCAGCTTGGCTTGCAGTTCGGGGAACGTGGCGCCCTCCGCCACCAGGCCCGGCACGTCGCTGCTCGTCGCCACGAACACGTCGGCTTCTGCGTCCCACACCGCCCGAACAACAATTGTTCCCCGTTCCACGCGCATTCCCCTGCCGCTGCCCACCTTCCGACCATATGCGGTCCTTCGGCAAATTGACATCGCCATCGCCAAAACCCCCTACTCCGCCCCCCGCTGCGCCAGCCGCGCATCCTTGCGTGCCGACCCGGCGCTGCTGCCGACCCAGTAGCCGACCACGTTGGTCGCCATCGCGGCCAAGGTGCCGAGCAGCACGTTCAGCACCGTTTCCGAACCCGGCGGCACCGCGTGCAGCAGCACCAGTCCCACCACCGTGCCGAAAGTCGCCAGCACCACGAGGCTCGTGACCGGCGCCCCCCAGGCCATCGGGCCGCCGGCCTGCGCCAACTGCCAGGCGGACTCCGACCCGGCCAATCCGGCGCCGATCACATGGACGGTGGAACGCTGCATAGGGCGGGTCCTTAACGCCTTTCCCGCAGCGCCTCCCCATTCAGAATCCCCCACGGCTGATCAGTG
>CAXSEX010000473.1:3532-3764 GCA_964236415.1 uncultured Acetobacteraceae bacterium
GCTCGTGACCGGCGCCCCCCAGGCCATCGGGCCGCCGGCCTGCGCCAACTGCAGCGCCGCCGCGCGGGCGTTCGCCACGTCGGCCAGGCGCGACGCGAGCCGCGCCTCGGCGTCGGCGTCGGCAGCGGCGGCGTGGGTGGCAACGAGGCCCGCGAGGCCGACGCGCAGCCGGGCCGCGAGCGCCGGGTCGGCGAGGGCGGCCACCTGCGCCGCCGGGTCGCCGGTGCCGGTG
>CAXSEX010000474.1:0-3763 GCA_964236415.1 uncultured Acetobacteraceae bacterium
CCGCAAGCGTCACCGGCACGCGCTCGCTGAACGGCATCGGCGCGCTGCTGACCCGGGCCACCGACTCCGATGCCAACTTCGTCAACACGGCGCAGGAGGCCAGCATCTTCACCGGTTTCGGGCGGACGCGCCCGGGCCTCAGCACCGTGGGCACGCCTTATGATCCCCAAGTGGCGGAAACCCTCTTGGCAAGCCTCGTTGGGCGCTTCCAATCCACTCAAACGGTCGCAAGCGCCCTGAAAGCGTCCACAGCCGCAAACGGCGCGGCCTCGGCCGCAACAAACAGCGCGGCCTCGGCCGCGACCCTTCTGTTGAACCCGCGTTATGCCGGCGCCATCGCTGCCAGCTTGACAGCGGGATCGGCGACGGCAGGAAACACCCAGGGCACGGCGCCCTGGCTCCTCAACCCCTCGGAACTGGGGGGCTACCAAACAGGCGGCGCCGGCTTGACGCTTCAGAAGTTTGCCGTCGCCGCCTACCAAGCCAGCCAGAAGGCGTGACGGCGCCAGCGTGCCTGCCGTGCCACGTCTTCACGGACCCTCCTGCGCGGTGTCTAATGCCGTCGGCACAAACCCGTCAGGCGAGCGGACATGGAAAACTGGCTGAAGCGCGGCGCAGAAGCCGCTTCCCTGGCAGAGACCGACCTCCAGGTCCGCCAAACCGTCGAGCGCACCCTGGCCGACATCGCCAACCGCGGCGACGCGGCGGTGCGGGAGCTTTCGGTCAAGTTCGACGGATGGGACCGCGACGACTACCGCCTGACGCCCACGGAGATCGAGGCCTGCTTGTCCCAGCTCACCCGGCGCGAGCTTGACGACATCCGCTTCGCCCAAGCCCAGGTGCGCAACTTCGCCCAGCACCAGCGCGACGCCCTCCGCGACATCGAGGTCGAGACGCTGCCGGGCGTGGTGCTCGGCCACAAGAACATTCCCGTGGGCGCCGCCGGCTGCTACGTGCCCGGCGGCAAATACCCGCTGCTGGCGTCGGCCCACATGTCGGTCATCACCGCCAAGGTCGCGGGCGTCCAGCGCGTGATCACCTGCGCGCCGCCCTACCGCGGCCAGCCCGCGCCGGCCGTCGTCGCCGCGCAGCACATGGCGGGCGCCGACGAGATCCTGTGCCTCGGCGGCATCCAGGCGGTCGGCGCGATGGCGCTGGGCACCGAACGCATCGCGCCCGTCGATATACTGGTCGGCCCCGGCAACGCCTTCGTGGCGGAAGCGAAGCGGCAACTGTATGGCCGGGTCGGCATCGACCTGTTTGCCGGGCCAACCGAGACCCTGGTGATCGCCGACGACAGCGTGGACGGCGAGCTGTGCGCCACCGACCTGCTGGGCCAGGCCGAGCACGGCCCCGACAGCCCGGCGGTCCTGCTGACCACCTCGGAACGCCTGGCCCGCGACACGATGGCAGAGGTCGAGCGCCTGCTGCGGATCCTGCCCACCGCCGCCATCGCCCGGCAAGCCTGGGACACCCACGGCGCCGTCGTCGTGGTGGGCGACGACGCGGAGATGGTGCAGGTGGCCGACCGCATCGCGTCCGAGCATGTCCAGGTCATGACCCGCGACCCCGACTATTTCCTGGCGAACATGACGAACTACGGCGCGCTGTTCCTGGGGCCGCGCACCAACGTGGCGTATGGCGACAAGGCCATCGGCACCAACCACACCCTGCCGACCCGGCGCGCGGCGCGCTACACCGGCGGCCTGTGGGTCGGCAAGTTCCTGAAGACCTGCACCTACCAGCGCGTGCTGACCGACGAGGCCTCGGCGAGCATTGGCCGCGTCACGTCGCGGCTTTGCGCGCTGGAAGGGTTCGTGGGCCATGGCGAGCAGGCGAACATCCGCGTGCGGCGCTACGGCGGCGGCAACGTGCCGTATGGGGCAGCGGCGGATTGACGGCCGTGCTGCCGCGCACGCCGTCGTTCCGGCTGGACGGCAAGCGGGCGCTGGTGACGGGCGCCGGCCGCGGGCTGGGCGTGGCCTGCGCAGCCGCGCTCGGCCAAGCCGGCGCGCACGTGGTCGCCGCCGCCCGGACCGCGGCCGAGATCGAGGCGGTCGCATCGGCCATCCGCGCGGAGGGCGGCAGCGCGGAGGCGCGGGTGATCGACGTGGGCAACCCGGGTGCCGCGGCCGAGGCCATCAAGGCCTGCGGGCCGGTCGATGTCCTGGTCAACAACGCCGGGACCAACCGCCCGGCCGGGTTCCTGGACGTGACGGCCGAGGACTTCGACGCGGTCATGGACCTCAACCTGCGCGCCGCCTTCTTCGTGGCGCAGGCGGTGGCGCGTGGCCAGGTCGAGGCCGGACGCGGCGGCTCGATCATCCACATGTCGTCGCAGATGGGCCGGGTCGGCGGCGCGCGCCGCACTGTGTATTGCGCCAGCAAGCACGCGGTCGAGGGGCTGACCAAGGCGATGGCGCTGGACCTCGCGCCGCACCGCATCCGGGTGAACTCGATCTGCCCGACCTTCATCGAGACCCCGCTGACCCGGCCATACTTCGAGGACCCGGCCTTCCGCGCCGACGTGCTCACGCGCATCAAGCTCGGGCGGCTGGGCCAGGTGGAGGACCTGATGGGGGCGGTGGTGTTCCTGGCATCAGACGCGGCGGCGCTGATGACCGGGACCGCGATGGTGATCGACGGGGGCTGGACCGCGGACTGATACCGGCAGCCTTTTGGGCTGACCGGTATGCGCGCGGGGTTGGTGGGGGCGCCGAAACGCGCAGCGTTTGCGGCTGAGGCCGCGCGCCAAAAACGACTCTGATACCGGCCGCCCGATAGGGCGGCTGGTATGACCCGGCGTTCGCCGCTTCTTAATCTTTCTCCGTCATTCTGCCCGGCAGCAGCAGACGGAGTTTGACCATGCCGGCGAACCGCAAGCCCCGCCGCGCCCAGCCCTGCCCAAAAGGCGCACCGGCGCCGTTCGAGCGCGGCCTGGCGCTGCACCGCGCCATGCGGCTGCACCCCCACCAGGCGGACCGCGCCGTGGCGGAGGGCCAGGCCCTGCTCGACGCCGGCCATGCGGAGGACGCGGCCGTGCTGCTGACCACCGCTTCCCAGCGCCACCCCGGCGACGCGCGCATCCTCGCGCTGAACGGCCGGGCGCTGCGGGCGCTGGGCCGGACCGGGCCGGCCATCGGCGCGCTGCTCATGGCGGCGGAGCTGCGGCCCGACGACCCCGCGATCCACTCCGCCCTGGGCGGCGCCCTGCTCGACCACGGCGACGTGGATCAGGCCCTGGTGCACTGCCTCCATGCCTTCCGCCTGGCGCCCGACTTCACCCATGCCGTGCCGTTGAGCTACGTGCTGATCACGCTCGGCCATTACACCGAGGCGTTGTCCCTGGCCGAGCACGCGCTGGACCTGCGGCCAGGCTGCTTCGAGGCGTTGGTGAACCGCGCCATCGCGCTTGAGGG
This sequence comes from uncultured Acetobacteraceae bacterium, assembly GCA_964236415.1. Classification (GTDB taxonomy): domain Bacteria; phylum Pseudomonadota; class Alphaproteobacteria; order Acetobacterales; family Acetobacteraceae; genus CAHJXG01. The sequence continues at coordinate 3,420 of CAXSEX010000474.1, forward strand.
CCTCGGCGAGTTCGAGAACGCCGTGCGCGCCGGGCAGGCCGCGGTGGCCGCGTCGCCGGACAGCGCGGTGGCGCACCACAACCTGGCCGTCACCCTGTTGTCCCTGGGGCAACTGACGCCGGAAACCTGGGATCACTACGAATGGCGGCTGCTGCTGAAGGGCAAGCCGGCCTGGCTTGACGCCGTCACGCGGTGGGAGGGCGAGGACATCGCCGGCCGCACGATCCTGCTGCACGCCGAGCAGGGCCTGGGCGACACGCTGCAATTCGTCCGCTACGCGCCGCTCGTGGCGGCGCGGGCGGGACGGGTCATCCTGGCGGTGCAGCCGGCGCTGGCCCGGCTGC
>CAXSEX010000475.1:0-3756 GCA_964236415.1 uncultured Acetobacteraceae bacterium
GGGCGGCGAGGCGGGCGATAGGCGCAGCCGTGTCGGCGTCGGCTGGGCCTGCGCGGCGCCGGCCATCGAAGCAGCGGCGAGCGCGGCAAGCGTGGTGCGTCGGGTGATCATGGCGCTCTCCGTCGCAGGCACTGGCGGTCAGGCATTGGGTGGCTGGATGCGGACCGACAACCGGCCGATCCCGTCAATGGATGCGTCAACCCGGTCGCCCACGGCAAGGAACGTGCCCTTCGGCACCCCCACGCCGGCCGGGGTGCCCGTCAGCAGCACATCGCCCGGGTCGAGTGTCATGATGCGGGATGCGATGGCGATCTGCTCGGCGATGGAGAAGACCATCTCCCTGGTGCGCCCATCCTGCTTCGTTGCGCCGTTCACGCTGAGCTGCAAGCCGACGTCCTGCCAATCGGCCTGCGCTTCCGCCGGGACGAAGCGAGGACCGAGCGGGCAGCAGGTGTCGTTGGCCTTTCCGGCAACCCAATCGAGCTTGTAGAACGTTTCCGGCGCGCGGTTGTGGTCGCGGGCGGAAAAGTCGATTGCAACGGTGTAGCCGGCCACGTGGTCCAGCGCCTGCGCGGCGGCCACGTTGCGGGCGCGGCGACCGATGACCGCTGCCAATTCGACCTCCCAATCGAAGGCGCTGGTGCCGATCGGCATGTGCACGGTATCGCCCTCGCCGACGACGGCGTTGCGGGACGGCTTCATGAAGAAGAACAAGCGCTGGTCCGCCTTCTTCGCATCCGGCATGCCCATTTCGGCCAGGTGATCGAAGTAGTTGGCGCCGGCGCACAGGATCTTCCCGGGATACAGCAACGGCGACAGGCGCGGACCCGGCGCAACCACGTCGGCCGGATCGAGCATCGGCAGGCTCGCAGCGATTGCAGCCTTGGCACGATCCCAGTCGGCGAACAGGTCCATCACGGAACCGACGTTCTGCAACCCGGCACGCTTAAGGCTCGGCCCAAGCCTGTAAAGCGTGTTTCCGACCTCAAGGCAGGCGACAGGTTCGGCGGCAGCGACTGTGGCGAGAGACCATGAGGCAGCAGGCATGCGGGTTCCGAGATAACTGTTTACTATAACAACAGTTAGAATTTATAAAATCGTCTGGTCAACATAAATGTGGTCATGGACAGCACAACCGAGCCTAATCGTTCACAAGCCGTCCCCTCGCTCGCGGATCGCGCCTATGGTCGGCTTCGCGCGGAGATCCTGCATGGCGAACTGATGCCGGGTGAACGCCTGCGGGCGGCGGAACTGCAAAGCCGGTTCTCCCTCGGCCTGACCCCGATCCGGGAAGCGCTGATGCGCCTGTCCACCGAAGGCTTGGTCGAGGCGGAAAGCCATCGCGGCTCACGCGTCACAGGCACGACCTGGGCGGAGCTTGCGGACCTGATGGCGACCCGCCGCGACATCGAGCGGCTGTGCCTGGTGCAGGCGATGGCCAGCGGCGACGCGGCGTGGGAAGCGGAAATCGTGTCTGCGATGCACCTGCTGTCGCGCACCCCGCTGCCTGTATCGCCGGCCGACCAGGCCGGGGCACAACGCTGGGAAGCGCAGCACCGGCGCTTCCACGCCGCCCTGGTGTCCGCTTGCCGCTCGGACTGGCTGAAGCGCTTCTGGGCCACGCTGGCCGACCACTCGGAGCGCTACCGGAAGATCCGTCTGCTGAACCATCGTGACGCGGGGGCGCTGGTGCAGGACGCAACGGCAGAGCATGTCGCGATCATGGAGGCGGTGATCGCGCGTGACGTGGAGCAAGCGGTCGCGCGCATGGATGCGCACCTACGCGCCACGGAACAGGGTGTCGCCGCACTCCTGGGGGCCGCATTGCTTCATTCCAAGGAGACCAGGCGATGATCGTCCGCACCGCCGTGCTCGAGGGCAGCGTGCCCGAAGCCGACCGGGGCGCCTTCGACCAGCAAATGCAAGGATCCCGAGGGCAGGCGCGTTGACGGTTCTCGTCACCGGGGCTGGCCTGATCGGCTGCCACACGGCCCGTCTGCTCCTGGACGCGGGGCAGGACGTGGTCTTGTTGGACAACCGCCCGAACGGAGCGGCGATCGCGTCGCTGCTTCTGGGCAACCGCGTGCCAGTGGTGGAAGCGGACATTCGCGACATCGCCGCCGTAAGCCGCGTGCTCGCGACGCATCGGATCGGGCGGGTGCTACATACGGCAGCCATGCTAAGCCTGGCGTTCAACGCGGACCCGCCGGCCGGGGTGGCAGCCAACGTGCTCGGCACGGTGAACTTGCTGGAATCTTGCCGGCAACACGGCGTGTCCCGCTTCGTGTTCGGCTCATCCACGACGGTCGCCTATTCGACCTTCCACCGCGGCACGAATGCTCCGATTGGCGAAAACTTCGCGATGGAGGTGGTCACTGACCGGCCTCGCAGCTTCTACGCGGCCAGCAAGCTTTCGGGTGAGTTCTTCACCTCCCTTTACGCCGACCACCACGGCCTGTCGGTCGGCATCCTGAGGTATGCAGCCGTGCTGGGACTGTGGGGCGGCCCGAACAACAGCGTGCCAGGGCGCTTGCTGCAGGCGCTGCTCGGGGGGGAAGCGGGCGGACGGGTCGGGATCACGGACCCGTTCCTCCTATGGAGCGGAGGGGACGATTTCATCGATGCACGGGACGTCGCGGCCGCGAATGTGGCGGCGCTAGATGCCGCAGCCTTGCCAGCCCGGGTGTATTTCATCGGCAGCGGCAGGCTGAGCGGGCTCGACGCTTTCGTCGAGGCGGCGCGCCGGTTGCGGCCGGGTGTCACAATCGAGCTGCCGCCCTTGCCGCCGACCGGCTTCGCGGGGTTCCCGCACCAGCGCACCCAGCCGTTCGACATCGGCGCTGCAGCGCGGGACCTTGGATTCCAGCCGCGTCACGACATCCTGTCGTCCCTGTCCGCGGCGTTGCCCTACGTCGCCGGCTAGGTGTTTGGTCCGGGGATGAGGTGGCGTGGGTTGAGTTTGAAGACATCGGGGGGTTGTCGTCCAGGCGTGACAGACGGCTTCGAAGGGCGTCTTCCATCGGAGTGCTTTGAGGTGCTTGGCGGAGCTATGCCGGAGAATGGGTGATGGCTGAGTGAGAAAGGCGGCGTATCGAGGCGGGTGGAAGCCTGCCTGAACTCCCGAAGGAGCCGATACGCCATTATGAGCACTACCACCGTTGTTTCCCTCCGTCGGCCCGACGGGATCGACGATCCGCTGACGGCGGTTTTGAGGAGCGGCGCGCGCCGGCTGCTGGCGCAAGCCATCGAGGCGGAAGCCGAGGCGTTCCTGGCATCGATGAAAGACAAGTGGCTGCCGGACGGGCGCGAGCGCGTTGTCCGGCACGGGCACGGCCCGGAGCGCCTCGTTCAGACCGGCATTGGCCCGGTCGCGGTGCAGCAGGTTAAGCTGCGCGACCGTGCGGCGGGCGAGGCTGGCGCCGGGCGCTTCCGCTTCACCTCGGCCATCCTGCCGCGCTGGGCCAGGCGGACACGGAGCTTGGATGCGCTGTTGCCCATCCTTTACCTGCGCGGGGTCTCGATGTCTGGCGAACCTCTCGGTTCGATTGGCGACTTCCAAGAGGCGCTTGGGGCGCTGCTGGGCCGTGACGCCCCGAACCTGTCGCCATCGGTGGTCGCGCGGCTGCGGGGCGAGTGGGAGGCGCTGGACGCGGTGTCGCCGACCACCCGGCACCAGCGCTGCACCGTGCACAAGACCGTCAATGTCATGGACAAGCTGCCCAAGTCCGTCCAGCCGGCGGCCAAGGCCGACCTGCG
>CAXSEX010000476.1:0-3714 GCA_964236415.1 uncultured Acetobacteraceae bacterium
CCAGCTCCTCCCGCCCGAACACGGGACCCGTGACCTCCGACAGCGAGTTCTGCAGCGACCACAGCGCGAGGCGGGGGGAGCGCAGCACGGTGGTCTTGTAGTCCGGGGTGGACGCCGGCGGGTGCTGGCCCCGGTCGCGCTGGATGAACTCGTACTGCGTCATCTCAAGCTCCTTCCGGCCACCTTACGCCGCCTCGTCGATCAGCCGCGCGATCCGGCGCAGCGCCAGCAGGTAGCCCTGCGTGCCGAACCCGGCGATCACGCCGTCCGCCCGGAGCGACACGAAGGAATGGTGCCGGAAGGCCTCCCGCTTGTGCACGTTGCTGATGTGAACCTCGATCACCGGCGGCTCGAAGGCGTTCAGCGCGTCCAGCACCGCGACGGAGGTGTGGGTGAAGGCGGCGGGGTTGATCACGATGCCGCCGGCCACGTTCCGCGCCTCGTGCACCCAGTCGATGATCTCGTATTCGCGGTTGCTTTGGTGGAAGCGCAGGTCGAGCCGCAACTCGGCGGCCAACGCCCGGCAGTCGCGCTCCACGTCGAGAAGCGTCTCATGCCCGTAGATGTGCGGCTGGCGGAGGCCCAGCAGGTTCAGGTTCGGGCCGTTCAGCACGAACACGGTGCGGCTCATTGCCTCGCTTCCTTCCCGTCCGTCATTCAGCAGTGCCCGGCGCCGGGCCGCGGGCGGAGCCGCTGCCGACGTTACCGGGGCGGACCCGATGCCGCAATCTCTGCTGGACAGGAGGGCGCGCAGGCGCCCAAGCACGGGGCGCGGCGCTGAAACCGCCCGCCTGCGCAGCAACCGCCGCCGCGTTGACACAGCTTGAAGCCGGTGCGCCAACGAAGGAAGCTGCCGCCCATCACTGTCCCAATCTCCAGCCAGGAGACGACCTCGTGCACGACGAACCCTGCATGGACGTGGCCCACCTTGCCCACCTAGAGCTGCTGACGCCTAAGCCCGAGGAAAGCTTGCGCTTCTTCGTGGACGTGATGGGCATGACGGAAAGCGGGCGCCGGGGCGGGTCCGTCTATCTCCGGGGCTGGGACGACTACGAGCGCTATTCCTTGCAGCTCACGGCGTCCCACACCTCTGGCCTGGGCCACGCCGCCTTTCGCGCCCGCAGCCCGCAGGCGCTGGCCCGGCGCGTGGCCGCGTTGGAAACGTCCGGCCTCGCCGTGGGCTGGCACGAGGGGGAGCTAGGCCACGGCCCTGCCTTCCGCTTCCGCGACCCGGATGGGCACCTGCTCGAACTCTACTACGAGACCGAGTGGTACGAGGCGCCGCCCGCGCTGCGCCCCTCGCTCAAGAACCAGGCGCAGCGCTTCCCGGCGCGCGGGGTGAACGTGCGGCGGCTCGACCACTTCAACTGCCTGGCCGCCGACATCCGGGCCAACCGCGAGTTCTTCGAGCGCCACCTCGGCTTCCGCCTCACCGAGCAGATCGTGCTGGACGACGGCACGGAGGCGGGCATGTGGCTGACCTGCACCAACAAGAGCTATGACTTCGCCTACACGCGCGAGGCGCACGGCGTGCCGGGCCGCTTCCACCACGTCACCTTCGCGCTGGACAGCCGCGAGGAGATCCTGCGCGCGGCCGACATTTTCCTGGAGCACGGCGTGTTCATCGAGACCGGGCCGCACAAGCACGCGGTGCAGCAGACCTTCTTCCTTTACGTTTATGAACCCGGCGGCAACCGGGTGGAGTTGGCCAACGCCGGCGCCCGGCTGGTGCTGGCGCCCGACTGGAAGCCGATCACCTGGACGGAGGCGGAGCGCCGCCGCGGCCAGGCGTGGGGCTTGCAGACCATCGCAAGCTTCCACACCCATGGCACGCCGCCGCTGCCGGAGGGCCTGGGCGAGGACACGACACGGGTTGCCGGACAGGACGACCTGGCAGACAAGGGGATCGCATCGTGAGCGGGACGACAAGCATGGCCGCCGGCCTGGTGTTCACCGACCCGCCCCGCGTGGCGCGCGAGGTCGCGGAGGCATACGCGCCGTACGGGGTGGCGACGGTACACGAGGCGCAGGGGCGCACCGGCCTGCTCGCCTCCCATATGCGGCCGGTTTGGCCGGGGGCGAAGCTCGCGGGCAGCGCCGTCACGGTGTCCATTCCGCCCGGGGACAACTGGATGCTGCACGTGGCCGTCGAGCAGTGCCGGGCGGGGGACGTGCTGGTGGTCGCGCCCACCTCGCCCTGCGACACCGGATATTTCGGCGAATTGCTGGCCTGCTCGCTGGCAGCGCGCGGCGTGGTGGGGCTGGTGATCGAGGCGGGGGTGCGCGACGTGGCGGCGCTGACCACCATGCGCTTCCCCGTCTGGTCCAAGGCGGTCTCGGCCCAGGGCACGGTCAAGGAAACGCTCGGCTCGGTCAACGTGCCCGTTGTCTGCGCGGGCCAGCTCGTCCGGCCCGGCGACCTGATCGTGGCCGACGACGACGGCGTGGCGGTGGTGCCGCGCCTGGCCGCCGCCGACGTGCTGGCTGCAAGCGAGGCGCGCGAAGCCAAGGAGGCTGCCGTCCGCGCCCGGCTGCAAGCGGGCGAACTGGGCTTGGACATCTATGGGATGCGGGACAAGCTGGCGACCAAGGGCCTGACCTACCGCCCGCACACGGAGGGTTGAGCGGTGCCCAGCGACGTGCTGGCCTCCGTCCCCGTCCTGAGCACGGCGATTGGCGCCTACGCGCACACCGCGGCGCTCCGGTCCGGCCAGGTCGCGTCCGCCAAGCTCCGCCTTGACTTCGCCGACGTGTCGCCCGTCAACCGCGCCTTCGCGCCCATGGTGCGCGAGGGGCGCTTCGACGTGTGCGAGATGGCCATCGCCACGTTCCTGCAAGCGAAGGCTTACAACAAGCCGCTGGTGCTGCTGCCCGTGACGATGGCGGCCCGGTTCCAGGAGGCGGCTTTGCTGTGCCGGGCGGACAGCGCGCTGCGCGGCCCCGCCGACCTCCCCGGCCGCCGCGTCGGCGTGCGCGCCTACAGCCAAACCACGGGGATGTGGCTGCGCGGCATCCTCGCCGACGACCACGGCGTGCCGCCAAACGCGGTGCGCTGGGTCACGTTCGAGGACGCGCACGTGGCCGAGTGCCGCGACCCCCCGTGGGCCGAGCGCGCCCCGGCGGGCGCCGACATGCTGGACATGCTGCGTGCAGGCGCGCTGGACGCAGCCGTGGTGGGCAACGACGTGCCGGACGACCCCGGCCTGCGCGCCGTGTTCCCCGCCGTCGCGGCCGAGGCCCGCTGCAAGGCGGGGCTGTGCCTGCTGGCGCTCGGGCGCCCCGACGACGCGGCGGCGTGCTGCGCCGTCATCGCGGCGGCGCTGGAGCACATGGAAGGTCTGAACGCGGCCGCGCGCGCGATCGTCCTCAAGGACCTCGGCAGGACCGACGAGCCCCCCCCGCGGGCCGAGATGCGCGAGAAGCGAGCCAAGGTGGGCGGCCCGCCACGCGTCGACCCGCGCGCGGAGAAGCAGAGCATTCGCGAGGCGCCTCCCGAGCCGGCCCCGGCGCGGCCCGCTCCCCAGGCCACGAAGCGAAGCGATCCCTCCGCGCTCCTCGGAGCCGCGGTGATCCGTCCCACGAGCTCGAAGCGCCCGTCGGCGCCGCTCCCGCGGCACTCGAGCGCTCCCCCTCGCCTCACGCAGCTCATGCAGGACGAGCTGGATCTCGCCGACTTCGACGAGGTGCGCGCCCTCGGCCTTGCGGGTCGGCACA
>CAXSEX010000477.1:0-3697 GCA_964236415.1 uncultured Acetobacteraceae bacterium
CCTGCTCACGGACGAAGTCGAACAGCGCCTCCGATAACGGGCGCGCCCCGTCCAGCACGGCCTGGAACGCCGCCGGGCCGTGTTTCCCGATCAGCGTGTCGGGGTCCTCGCCGCCCGGCAGCGCCGCCAGCCGCAAGGTGCGCTCCGGCGTCAGCAGCGGCAGGCACAGCTCGGCCGCGCGGGCGGCGGCGCGGGCACCGGCGGCGTCGCCGTCGAAGCACAGCACCGGGTCGGGCGACAAGCGCCACAACTCCTCCAACTGCTCCTCGGTCAGCGCGGTGCCGAGCGGCGCCACCGCGCCCACGAACCCCGCCCCGTGCAGCGCGATCACGTCCATGTAGCCTTCGGCCACCACCAGAGGCTGCCCGGTCCGCAGCCCGGCGCGCGCCAGGTCCAGCGCGTACAGGTTGCGCTTCTTGGAGAACACCGGGCTTTCCGGCCCGTTGATGTACTTCGGCTTGGCGTCGCCCAGCGTGCGCCCGCCGAAGCTCACCAGCCGCCCGCGGCGGTCGCGGATCGGGAAGGTGACGCGGTTCCAATAGAGTTCGCGCGATGTGCCGTCCTCGGCCTCCCGCAGCAGCCCGGCTTCCCCCATGCGGTCGCGCTCCACGCCGGCGCGCGCCAGTTCGGCCGGAAGGGCGCCGCGCCCGTCGCCGCTCCAGCCCAGGCCGAACCGGGCGATCAGCTCGGGCGACAGGCTGCGACGCCGCAGGTAGTCGAGCGCCGCCGCCCCCTCCGCCTCGTGCAGGCGGCGGACGAAGCTGGCCTGCGCCAAGTCCAGGACGCCGTGCAGGTCCAGGCGCTGCCGCTCGGCTTCCACGGCGCGGGGCGACGCTTTCGGCACCTCCAGCCCGGCCTCGCCCGCCAGCCGCTCCACGGCTTCCGGAAAGCCGGCGCCCTCGCTTTGCATGACAAAGCTGATGGCGTCGCCATGCGCGCCGCAGCCGAAGCAATGGAAATGGTCGTCATAGACATGGAAGCTCGGCGACTTCTCGCCGTGGAAGGGGCAGCAACCCTTCCAGTTGCGGCCCGACTTCGACAGCTTGACCCGGCGCCCGATCAGCGCCGTGAGCGGCGTGCGCGCCCGCAGCTCCTCCAGGAAGACCGGCGGCAGCGCCATCAGGCGGACAAGCGCGCCCGCACCAGCGGCCCGGCCCGGCCCATGTCCAGCGCCGCGCCATGCGCCGCCTTCAACGCCGCCATCACCCGGCCCATGTCCTTGGGCGAGGCCGCGCCCGTCGCCGCCACCGCGGCCTCCACCGCCGCCGCCAGGTCCGCCTCGCCCATCTGCTGCGGCAGGAAGCCCTCGATCACGGCGATCTCCGCTTCCTCCTTGGCAGCCAGCTCCGGCCGGTTGCCTTGGCGATACAGCTCGACGGACTCGCGCCGGGATTTCACCATGCCGCGCAGCATGGGCAGCACCTCGTCGTCGGGGATGGCGGCGACACCCTTGGGCCGGGCGGCGATGTCGAGGTCCTTGAGCCGGGCCAGAATCATGCGCAGCACCGAGGTGCGCGCGCCGTCTCCTGCCCGCATCGACGCTTTCAACCCGTCGCTGAACATCTCGCGCAGTGCCATCGTTTCGGTCCAGTGCTGTTGCGGATGTTTATATAGAATGCTGGATTGCTAGGGAAAAGTTTGTGCGGAAGAAATCTCCGGCGTTCTCCTGCCTTGCATTGCCTCAGTAAGTTTTTTCCCATACCCTGCGGCCATGGCCAGCATCGACGAGATCATCGACCGGCTCGGCGGACCCGACGCGGCGGCCCGGCTCACCGGCGTGGGAACGGAGGCCGTCCGCAAGTGGCGGCAGTCCCGCGCGGTGCCGAGCAAGCACTGGGCCGCGGTGATCGCCGCGACCGGGCTGCCGCTTTCTGCCCTGTCGGGCGCTCCAACGGAGGATGCCCCCATGCCCGACCCCGCTCCCCCTGCGGCCGAGACGCCCCATGGCGCCACCGCCGCCCTCGTGCTGGCGGACGGCACGGTGTTCTGGGGCCGCGGCTTCGGCGCGCACACCCACGGGGCCGGGCGCGTCGGCGAGGTGTGCTTCAACACCGGCATGAGCGGCTACCAGGAAACTCTGACCGACCCGTCCTACGCGGGCCAGATCATCACCTTCACCTTTCCGCACATCGGCAACACCGGCTGCAACCCCGAGGACTTGGAGGCGGCCTCGATCGCCGCCCTGGGCCTCGTGGTGCAGCAGGACGTGACGGAGCCGAGCAACTGGCGCTCGACCCAGACGCTCGACGCCTGGCTGCGCTCCTGCGGCGTGCCCGGCATCGCCGGGGTGGACACACGGGCGCTGACGATCCGCATCCGCGACGCCGGCGCGCCGCACGGCGTGCTCGCGTATCCCGTCGATGGCCGCTTCGACCTTCCGGCGTTGCAAGCGCAGGCGCGGGACTGGCCGGGGCTGGAGGGCATGGACCTCGCGAGGCAGGTGAGCTGCACGCAGACCTACACGTGGGAGGAGGGCACCTGGGCCTGGCCCGACCGCCACGACGCGCCGCCGCCTCGGGACCACGTCGTGGCCGTCGATTACGGCGCCAAGCGCAACATCCTGCGCAGCCTCGCCGCCGCCGGGTGCCGGGTCACGGTGGTGCCGGCGACCGCGAGCGCCGAGGACATCCTGCGCCACGCCCCTGACGGCGTGTTCCTGTCGAACGGCCCCGGCGACCCGGCCGCCACCGCCGCCTACGCCGTGCCGGCGATCCAGGGCGTCTTGGAGCGCGGCGTGCCGCTGTTCGGCATCTGCCTGGGCCACCAGTTGCTGGCGCTGGCCCTGGGCGGGCGGACCTTCAAGCTCGACCGCGGCCACCGCGGGACGAACCAGCCGGTGAAGGACCTGGCGACCGGGCGCGTGGAGATCACCGCGCAGAACCACGGCTTCGCGGTGGAGGACGGCAGCCTGCCGCCGGGCGTGCGCGTCACCCATGTCAGCCTGTTCGACGGCAGCAACGAGGGCATCGCCTGCGAGGACCGCCGGGCGTTCAGCGTGCAGTACCACCCCGAGGCCAGCCCCGGCCCGGCGGACAGCCAGCACTTGTTCCGGCGCTTCGTGGCGATGATGGACGGCAGTTAGAGGGAGTTTACCCATTTATACGCCTGGCACAGCATAATTGGATAAACTCTTTTCAATGATCGTCACAATGGCCGGGCCGCTGCGTGCGGGCCTGATCGTCAAAGGGACGACCTTCAGCCCAGCCCACGGCGACACGGCGTTCACCGTGCCGTTGTTTGACGAATTCATGCGGCGCACCATCCCCGATCTGCCGCCCCGTCCCCGCCGCACAGCATCCCGCGAGTAGCCATGCCCCGCCGCACCGACATCCACTCCATCCTCATCATCGGCGCCGGCCCCATCGTCATCGGCCAGGCCTGCGAGTTCGACTATTCAGGCGCCCAGGCCTGCAAGGCGCTCCGCGCCGAGGGCTACCGGGTGATCCTGGTCAACTCCAACCCGGCCACCATCATGACCGACCCGGGGCTTGCGGACGCGACCTACATCGAGCCGATCACGCCGGACATCGTCGAGAAGATCATCATCCGCGAGAAGCCGGATGCGCTGCTGCCGACCATGGGCGGGCAGACCGCGCTGAACACGGCGATGCGGCTCCATGCCAACGGCGCGCTGGCCCGGCACGGCGTCGAGCTGATCGGCGCGAAGGCGGACGTGATCGACCGCGCCGAGGACCGG
>CAXSEX010000478.1:0-3690 GCA_964236415.1 uncultured Acetobacteraceae bacterium
AGCCGCTCCGACACCGCCGTGCCGATGCCGCCCGAGGCGCCCGTCACGATCGCGACCTTCTGGTTTTGGGTGCTGCTCATCGTTGTCTCTCCTGGCCTGCCGCGGGATGCAGCAGGAACAGAGGGGAACCTATGCCTTCCGCTCAGGGACATAATCGGGCAAAACTCGGCATGAGCATCCGGCAGCGCGAACAATGGACCGCTACGACGCCATGCGGGTGTTCGCCCGCATCGTGGAGCGCAGGAGCTTCACCCACGCCGCCGAGGACCTCGGCCTGCCGCGCTCCTCCGTGACGGACGCGGTGAAGGAGCTGGAAGCCCGGCTGGGGGTGCGGCTCCTGCAGCGGACCACGCGCCGCGTCAGCCCCACGCTCGACGGCGAGGCCTACTACCAGCGCTGCCTGCGGCTGGTCGCCGACCTGGAGGACGCGGAAAGCGCCTTTGCCGGCACCAAGCCCCGCGGCCTGCTGCACGTGAACGTCCATCCGACATTGGCGAGCCACTTCGTCGTGCCGCACCTGCCGGGCTTCCTGTCCGAGTACCCCGACATCGAACTGCTCCTCAGCGAGGGCGACCGCTATGTGGACCTGGTGCAGGAAGGGGTGGATTGCGCGCTCCGCGTCGGCAACCTCGCCGACAGCGACCTGATCGCGCGCCGGCTGACGACGTTGGAAGAGGTGACCTGCGCCTCCCCCTCCTACATCGCGCGCCACGGCATCCCAAGGCACATTGATGCCCTGGACGGCCAGCGCATGGTCGGCTTCCGCTCGTCGGCGACCGGCGCCGTGCTGCCCCTGGAGTTCACCAGCGGCGGCAAGGTCCATACCGTCGTGCTGCCTTCGACCGTCATCGTGAGCGGCGCGGAAACCTACGCATCGGCGGCCCGCGCGGGATTGGGGCTGATCCAGGCGCCCCGTTACCGGCTGGAGCAGGATTTCCGCCGCGGGGCGCTCGTGCCCGTCCTCACGGCAACCCCGCCGACGCGCACGCCGGTCTCGGTGCTCTACCCACGCGCCAAGCACCTTTCCCCGCGGCTGCGGGTCTTCATCGACTGGCTCTCCGGGCAGTTCCGGAGCGAGAAGGCAGTTACGTGAGAAGCGCAAGCCGTGCAGACCGTGTGAAAACGCCGTTCAGCAGGACTCCGGCGCGTCGTAAGAGTTGGCAGCATCCGGCATGCCGCATGTTGCCGGACTGGATCTGACAACGGCGGGTTTCGCCCGCGTGGCGCCCCAAGTAACTGGACGTCCGGGCTATGCACCGAAGGATTTGCTGAAGCTTCACGTCCAGGGCTGCCTTAGCCGGATTCGATCGAGCCGCCGGTTGGAAGCCGAGACCCATCGGAACATCGAGGTGATCTGCCTGCTGCGGCACCTGAAGCCCGACTTCAAGACCATTGCCGATTTCCGGCGCGGCAACCGCGGGGCCTTTCGCCAGTCCGTGCTGCTTCGCCGCCGGCTGGACCTGTGCGGTCGAGAGGCAGGCGGAGCTGGCTCAAGGCTCCGCCCTCGCGCCTCGGCCATCACCTCGAACCCCTATGAAGGCCACGGGCTTGCGCCCGGCGCGCCGCGGCGCCACACCAGGCTGCAATGCCGCCGATCATCTCCGTTGCCAACCTTTCGAAGACCTACGGTTCCGGGTTCCAGGCGCTGCGCAACGTCAACCTGTACATCCGCCGCGGCGAGATCTTCGCGCTGCTCGGCCCGAACGGGGCCGGCAAGACCACGCTGATCGGCGTCATCTGCGGCATCGTCAGGCCAAGCGCCGGCACGGTCTCCGCGGACGGCCACGACATCGTCCGCGATTTCCGCGCCGCCCGCGCCAAGATCGGCCTGGTCCCGCAGGAGCTGACCACCGATGCGTTCGAAACGGTCTGGGCCACGGTGAGCTTCAGCCGCGGCCTGTTCGGCAAGCCGCCGGACCCGGCCCACATCGAGGCGACGCTCAGGAACCTTTCGCTGTGGGACAAGAAGGACAGCCGGATCATGGCGCTGTCCGGCGGCATGAAGCGGCGCGTGCTGATCGCCAAGGCCCTGTCGCACGAGCCGCAGATCCTGTTCCTCGACGAACCCTCCGCCGGCGTGGACGTCGAACTGCGGCAGGACATGTGGCGGCTGGTGCGGACCTTACGCGACAGCGGCGTCACCGTCATCCTCACCACCCACTACATCGAGGAGGCCGAGGAGATGGCCGACCGCATCGGCGTCATCAGCCGGGGCGAGATCATCCTGGTGGAGGAAAAGGCCGAACTGATGCGCAAGCTTGGCCGCAAGCAGCTGACGCTGCAGATGCAGGCGCCGTTGGAGCGCCTGCCGCCCACGCTCGACGCCTACCGCCTGGAGTTGGCCCGGCAGGGCACGGAACTCGTCTACACCTACGACACGCGGGGGGAGCGCACGGGCATCACGGCGCTGCTCCGCGACCTCGCCGCGGCCGGCATCCGGTTCAAGGACCTGCAAACCCGCCAAAGCTCGCTTGAGGACATCTTCGTCGGGCTGCTGCGGGAGCGGGCATGAACGTCTATGCAGTCCGGGCGATCTATGGCTTCGAGATGGCGCGCACCCGGCGCACGCTGCTGCAGAGCATCGTGGCGCCGGTGATCTCGACCTCGCTGTACTTCGTGGTGTTCGGCGCGGCCATCGGCTCGCGCATCAGCACGGTCGAGGATGTGCCGTATGGCGCGTTCATCGTGCCGGGCCTGGTCATGCTGTCGCTGCTGACGCAGAGCATCGCCAACGCTTCGTTCGGCATCTACTTCCCGCGCTTCTCCGGCACCATCTACGAGCTCCTGTCCGCCCCGGTGTCCCCGTTCGAGATCGTGCTGGGCTACGTCGGCGCGGCTGCGACCAAGTCGATCGTGCTCGGCGCCATCATCCTGCTGACGGCGTCCGTGTTCGTGCCGCTGCGGATCGAGCACCCGGGCTGGATGGCGCTTTTCCTCGTCCTGACCGCCGCGACATTCAGCCTGTTCGGCTTCATCATCGGCCTGTGGGCGGACGGCTTCGAGAAGCTGCAGCTCGTGCCGCTGCTGGTGGTGACGCCGCTCACCTTCCTGGGCGGCAGCTTCTACTCCGTTGACATGCTGCCGCCGGCTTGGCGGACCGTCACCCTGTTCAACCCGGTGCTCTACCTCGTCAGCGGCTTTCGCTGGAGCTTCTTCGGCCATGCGGATGTCAGCGTCGGCGCCAGCGTCGCCATGACCCTTGCCTTTCTATGCGGCTGCCTCGCGCTCGTGACCTGGATGTTCAGGACCGGCTACCGGTTGAAGAGCTGAGCTTGCGTCCACGCCGCCGGCTGGGTGAAATCACAGGATGGCGTGAAAGGGATCGGCATGGGAGCAGCATCTTGGTTTTGCCGGCTCGGGCTGGCGGCATGGGTCATTGCGGCGTCCGCCGCCAGCGGGCGCGCCGCAGCGGCGGAGCAGCGCCTCGTGCTGTACTCGGCCAACGACAACACGGTGAACAGCATGGTCGCCGACGCTTTCGCCAAGGCGTCCGGGATCGCGGTTGACGTGGTATCCACCGGGTCGGGCGTGCTGTTCCGGCGCATCGCCTCCGAGCAGGCGCACCCGCAGGCCGACGCCATCTGGGGGGTGAGTTCATCGCTCCTGAAGGAAAACAGCAAGTTCTTCGAGCCTTATGGTAACCGGGGCAGATTCCCGGGCGATCAAACCGCGGTTGCGGCCTGACGGACG
>CAXSEX010000479.1:0-3684 GCA_964236415.1 uncultured Acetobacteraceae bacterium
CCGTGAACAGCGGGCATTACCTGGCCGAGGAAGCGCCGGAGGAGGTCTTGGCGCACCTGCGCCGCTTCCTGTCCTGAGTCGAGAGGCTGTCATGTCCAATGAACCACCCCTGCTCCGCCAGGACCACGACGGGATCGCCCGGCTGACGCTGAACCGCCCGGCTGCCCGCAACGCGCTGTCCGTGCCCTTGATGACGGCGTTGGAAGCAGCACTGGCCGACATCGACGCCGATCCCGCCATCCGGGTCGTGGTCATTGCCGGCGCCGGGCCGGCGTTCTGCGCCGGGCACGACTTGCGGGAACTGCGCGGCCTGCCGCGGGACGCCCAGGCGGCGCTGTTCGCCCAATGCTCCCGCCTGATGCAGCGGGTCGTCGGGCTGCGCGTGCCGGTGATCGCCCGGGTGCACGGCATCGCGACCGCGGCCGGGTGCCAGCTTGTGGCAAGCTGCGACCTGGCGGTGGCGGCGGACACCGCGCGGTTCGCGACGCCTGGCGTCAACATCGGCCTGTTCTGCTCGACGCCCATGGTGGCGCTGTCCCGCGCCGTGGGCCGCAAGGCCGCCATGGAGATGCTGCTGACCGGCGAGATGCTGGATGCGCCCCGGGCCGCGGCGCTCGGCCTGGTCAACCACGCGGTGCCGGAGGGGGGGCTCGACGATGCCGTGCAGACGCTGGCGCAGAAGATCGCGTCCAAAAGCCCGGTGACAGTGGGCCTGGGCAAGCCGGCGTTCTATGCGCAGGCCGAGATGCCGCTGGCCGACGCCTACGACTACGCCGCCGCCGTCATGGTCCGCAACATGGGGGAGCGGGACGCGCATGAGGGCATCGACGCCTTCCTGGAAAAGCGGGCGCCGGTCTGGGGCGGCTAATCCCCGAGCCGCTTGTAGAACAGCGTGGTCGCCTCCGGGCGGCCCGCGGCATCGACGCTGTAGCCGGGGATCACCCCGGCCTCGGTCCAGCCGAGCCGGCGATACAGCCGCTCCCCCGCCCCGCCGGTGAACGTGTCGAGCGTCAGCAGCGTGCGCCCGGCGCCCGCGGCGGCGGCCTCCGCCGCCAGCATGAGAGCCTGCCCGAGGCCGTGGCGGCGCGCGTCGGGATGGACCAGCATCTTGCAGATCTCGGCCCGGTGCGGCTGGTTCTGCGGCGTGTCGAGCTGCACCCGCACCGTGCCGGACAGCACGCCGCCGGCCCAGGCCGCAAGCAGGATGCACCGGCCGGCCGCAACCCCCTGCGCCACGCCGCGCATGTACGCCCGCGCCGCGTCGAGCGGCAAGGGCGGCAGGAACGACACCGACGCGCCGCCCTCGACGCAGGCCACCAGGATTTCGCCCAGCCGCCGCTCCGCCGAGGCGGCGGCGGACGCGCCGAGCGCCAGCACCCCGTCCAGCGGCTTGGCATAGCCGAACTCAAGCGTGCGGGAAATGTCGTCCAAGGCGCGGATCGGCCCGTCCCGCACCCAGCTTTGCTTCTCGTAGAACCGATGCGCCCGGGCGAACCGCGTGTCGGACCACAGCACCAAGCGGGACGCCCCGGCGGACGCCGCGTGCGCCTCGGCGGTCCGCAGCAGGCGCTGCCCGAGGCCCGATCCGTGGGCGTCCGGGTGGACGTAGAGCTTCTTCAGCTCCCATGTGCCGCCCTCCGCCGGCAGGATCGCCGCCATGCCGAGGACGGCGCCCGCGTCCTCCGCCGTCCACAGTGCCCCGCCGCGCCCGGCGCAGTACGACTCAAGCGCGAAAAGCTCCTGCTCCTCGTGCTCCATCTCCAGGACGCAGCCGGGATAGTCGGACCAGCATCGGCCGATCAGGGCGATGAACCCATCAGCGTCGCCGTCCCGGCCTGGCCTCAGCAGCATGGGCGCCGGGTCAGCGCAGAGCGGCGCAAAACGCGACGATGCGGCGGCAGGCCTCGGCGAGCGAGGCGTCGTCGGTCGCGTAGCTGATGCGGACATAGGGCGACATGCCGAAGGCCGCGCCGTGCACCACCGCGACGTGCTGCTCGTCCAGCAGCGCCAGGGCGAAATCCTCGTCCGTGCCGAGCCGCGCGCCCGCGGCCGTCGTCTTGCCGAGGCAGCCGGCCACGTTGGGATACACGTAGAACGCGCCCTCCGGACGGTGGCAGGCGATGCCGGGCGCCTCCACCAGCGCGTCGAGCACTAGGTCGCGGCGGCGGCGGTAGGCGGCAACCATGCGCGGCACCGCGTCCTGCGGCCCGTCCAGCGCGGCGGCGGCGGCGGCCTGGCCGACCGTGGAGACGCCGGCGGCGACGTGGCCCTGGATGCTGGTCATAGCCTTGATCAATCCCCGTGGCCCGGCGCCGAAGCCGATGCGCCAGCCGGTCATCGCGTAGGTCTTGGACACGCCGCTGACCGTCAGCACCCGGTCGCGCAGCCGCGGCTCCACCGCGGCCATCGTGCTATGCTCGAACCCGTCGTACACCAGGTGCTCGTACATGTCGTCGGACAGGATCCAGACGTGAGGGTGGCGCAGCATGACCGTGGCCAGCGCCGCGACCTCCTCCCGCGTCGCGGCGGCGCCGGTCGGGTTGTTGGGGAAGTTCAGCAGCAGCCACTTGGTACGCGGGGTGATCGCCGCTTCCAGGTCCTCCGGACGCAGCTTGAAGCCGTTGTTCTGCGGGCAATTGACCGCCACCGGCTCGCCGCCGACCACGCGGGTCATCAAGGGGTAGGCGCCCCAGTACGGCGCGGGGATGACCACCTCGTCGCCGTCGTCGAGCGTCGCCATCAGGGCGTTGAAGATGACCTGCTTGCCGCCGTTGCCGACCATGATTTCGTCCAATGCGAACTCAAGGCCGGAGTCGCGCCGGAACTTGCGCTGGATCGCCTGCTTCAAGGCGGGCTGCCCGTCCTGCGGCGGGTACTTGGTGTCGCCCCGCAGCCCGGCCTGGCGCGCGGCCTCGATGGCATGCGGCGGGCTGTCGAAGTCAGGCTCGCCGATGGTCAGCGCGATGACCTCGATGCCCTTCGCCCGCATGGCCCGCGCCTTCGCGGTCATAACGACGGTGGCCGCGACCGGCGCCCGGCGCAGCCGCTGCGCGAACTCCGGCATGGGTCAGCGCAGCCCCTCGCAGAAGTGCTGGATGCGCTCACAGGCTTTCACCAGGCTTTCCGTGTCGGTCGCGTAACTGATGCGGAAATGGCCGGGATACATGAACGCCGCCCCGTGCACCGCGGCGACGCCTTCCTCCTGCAGCAGCGCGGTGACGAAGCTCTCGTCATCCTTGATCGCGGCACCGCCGCGGCTGGTCTTGCCGATGCAGCCGTGCACGCTGGGGAACACGTAGAACGCACCCTCCGGCGAGTGGCAGTTCACGCCCGGCGCCTGGTTCAGCATGGACACCACCAGGTCGCGCCGGGTCTTGTACGTGGCGACCATCTCGTTGATGAAACCCTGCGGACCCGTCAGCGCCTCGACGGCGGCGGCCTGGCTGACGCTGCTGGTGTTGGACGTGCTCTGCGATTGCAGCTTGTCCATCGCTTTCACCAGCCGCACGGGCGCGCCCGCGAAGCCGATGCGCCAGCCGGTCATGGCGTAGGCCTTGCTGCACCCGTTCATCGTCACCGTGCGGTCGCGCAGCCGTGGCTCGACCTGCACCACCGTCGCCGCCTGGAAGCCGTCATAGACCAGCTTCTCGTAGATGTCGTCGGTGAACACCCACACGTCGGGGT
>CAXSEX010000480.1:0-3670 GCA_964236415.1 uncultured Acetobacteraceae bacterium
GGAACCGCCCGAACCGCGCCAGCGCATATCCGGCCAGCGTGCCGAGCACTGCGGCCCCCGTCGCCGACAAGGCCGCGATGCGCAGCGACAGCAGCGCCGCCTCGATCAGCTTGCCGTCCGCCCACAGCGCCGCGTACCAGCGCAGCGAGAAACCCGACAGCACGGTGGTGAGCCGGTTCGGGTTGAAGCTCGTCGCCACCAGCAGCACCACCGGCACGTACAGGAAGGCGTAGCCGAACAGCAGGCAAGCGTTGAGAAACCAGCCCCGCCTCACAGCCCTCGCCTCATTGGCGCGCCCGCAGCGCCACCATGGGCAGCAGCAGCGCCAGCAGCAGCGCGTTCGCCACCGTCGCCGCCATGGGCCAGTCGCGGTTGGAGAAGAACTCGTTCCACAGCGCCCGCCCGATGGTCTGCGCGCCCGGGCCGCCCAGCAGTTCCGGGATCACGTACTCGCCCATCGCCGGGATGAACACGAGGGCGAGGCCGGCGACGATGCCGGGGATGGACAGCGGCAGGGTGACGGTGCGGAAGGTGGTCCAGGGGCTGGCGCCGAGGTCAGCCGCGGCTTCCTCCAGCGCCGGGTCGCGGCGGGACAAGCGGGCGTAGAGCGGCAGGATCATGAACGGCAGGTAGGCGTAGGTCACGCCGACATACATCGCGAAGTCGGTGTAGAGCAGTCGCAATGCCGGCAGGCCAACCGCTTGCAGCGCCGCGTTGATCCAGCCCTCGTCGCGCAGCAGCCCGATCCAGGCGGTGATGCGGAGCAGGAACCCGGTCCAGAACGGCAGCATGACGCCCAGCAGCAGCAAGGAGCGCCAGCGTTCCGGGGCGCGTGCGATGGCCAGCGCCATGGGATAGCCGATCAGCAGGCAGAACGCGGACGACACCCCGGCCACCGCGAGGCTTTTCAGCGCGGCGTCCAGGTAGAAGGCGTCCTCGGTCAACGCCGCGTAGTTGGCCGGGTCCGGCGACCGCAGCAGCGGGGTGTAGGGCGGCACGCCGGGGATGGACGAGGAAAAGGACAGCGCCGCCACGATCACCACCGGCAGCGCCACGAACAGCAGCAGCCAGAGCCAGACCGGCGCCAGCACGGCAGAGCGGTTCATCCGGGGCGGTTCATTCGGGCAGCAGCACGCACGCCTCGGGCGGCCAGGACACCGCGACGGCGCTCCCCGGCGCAAGCAGCCCGGCGCCCACCCCGTCCGCCAGCGGCTGCGACACCAGCAGCGTGGCGCCGCTTTGCAGCCGAACATGGTGGTCCATGGTGCCGCCGCGGTAGGCGCTGTCCGTCACCGTGCCCGGCGCCGTGTTCACGCCATAAGCCGCGCCATGGGCCGCGCCCGGAGCGATGCGCAGCCGCTCCGGCCGCAGCGCGACGTGCAGCGTGCTGCCGGCAGCAATCGGCGCCGGTCCCGCGGCCTGCGCCGGGCCGATGCCGTCGAGGTCCAGCACGGCCGCCGGCCCGGCGGTCCGCACCGTGCCGGGCAGGATGTTGGCCGCGCCCATGAAGGCTGCGACGAAGCGGCTGGCCGGGCGCTCGTAGATCTCGGCGGGCGTGCCGACCTGCGCCAAGCGCCCCCCGTGCAGCAGGCCGATCCGGCTCGCCATGGCCAACGCCTCGTCCTGGTCATGCGTGACCAGCACGAAGGTGGTCCCGGTTTCCCGCTGCACGCGCAGCAGCTCCTGCCGAGTCTGCTCGCGGAGCGAGCGGTCCAGCGCCGACAACGGCTCGTCCAGCAGCAGCAGCCGCGGGCGCGGGGCCAGCGCGCGGGCCAGCGCCACCCGCTGCCGCTGCCCGCCCGACAGCGCGTCCGGCCGGCGCCCGGCGAACTCGCCGAGCCGCACGAGGTCAAGCAGCGACGCCACCCGGCGCGCGATCTCCGCCCGCGGCACCCCCTGGCGGCGCAGGCCGAAGCCGACATTGTCGGCCACGCTCATATGCGGGAACAGCGCGTAGGACTGGAAGGTGGTGTTCACCGGGCGGCGGTGCGGCGGCAGGGCGGTGATGTCCTGGCCCGCCAGCACGATGCGCCCGGCCGCCGGCTGGATGAAGCCGCCCAGCGTGCGCAGCAGCGTCGTCTTGCCGGAGCCGGAGCCGCCAAGCAGCACGAACATCTCGCCGCTGTGGATGAGGAGGTCCAGCTGGTCCAGCGCGATGGCCGGGCCGTAGCGGACGGTGAGGCCCGCGATCTCCAGGTCCGCCAACCGGTCAGCGCCCGGCCTTGAACCGCGCCCACATCCGCGTGCGCAGCCGGTCCGCCGATTGCGGCACGGCACGGACGGTGAAGAAGCGCGGGGACGCCGTGTCGGGGTAAACGTCCGGGTCGTCCCGCACCTCCGGCGCGATCAGGGGGCGGCTGGCCGGCACGGCATTGGGGTAATGCACCTGGTTGGTGATCGCGGCCATCACGTCGGGCTGCAGCAGGAAATTGATGAACTGCATGGCCTCCGCCGGATGCGGCGCGTCGGCGGGGACGGCGAGCATGTCGAAGGTGAGCGCCGCGAACTCCTTGGGTGCTATGTAGCGGACCGCCGGCTGCCCGGCCTCCTTGGCCCGCGCGGACGCTTGGATCACGTCGCCGGAGTAGGTCATCGCGAGGCAGGTCTGCCCGCCTGCCAACGCCTCCACCGCCCCGCCCGACGCGAAGGTGCGGATATACGGGCGGATCGCCATCAAGGTGCGCTCCACGTCGGCGAGGTCCTTGGGATCGGTGCTTTCGGGGTTGCGGCCCAGGTACTTCAGCACGCTCGGGATGGTGTCGATGGCGCTGTCCATCACGGTGATGCCGCAGCCCGCGAGCTTCTTCGCGTGCTCCGGCTTCAGCAGCAGGTCCCAGCTATCCATCGGCGCGCCGGGGTCGAGCGCCTGGATGCGCTCGGGGATCATGCCCAGGCCAATGGTGCCCCACAGGTAGATCGCGCCGTGCTGGTTGCCGGGGTCGGACACCTGCACCCGCTGCATCAGCTTGGGATCGAGGTTCGACCAGTTCGGGATCTTGGCCCGGTCGAGCGGCAGCAGCGCCTTGGCGGCGATCAGGCGGGAAAAGGTCGGCTCGGCGGTGGGCACCACGATGTCGTAGCCGGACGAGCCTGCCAGCAGCTTGCCTTCCAGCGTTTCCAGGCTGTCATACACGTCGTAGCGCACCTTGATGCCGGTCTCGCCCGTGAACCGCTCCAGCACCTTGGGATCGATGTAGTCGGTCCAGTTGTAGACGTTCAGCACGCGGTCCTGCGCCAGCGCCGCCTGCCCCGACAGCAGCAGCAGGACCGGAACAAGCCATCGCACCCAAGCCATCGCAGCATCCCTCTTGAACGTCCCGTGAACGTAGCCAGCGCGCGGCGCGATTGAAAGATGGGCGGGCGGGCCAAGATACCAGCGATGTGCGGCAGGTATCTCGCCACGACATCGCCGGACGACCTCCGCCGCATCTTCGCGACCGAGAACGACACGCCGAACTGGCAGCCGACCTGGAACATGGCGCCGACCCAAAATGGCCCGGTGGTGCGTCGGCACCCCGAGACCGGGACGCGGCAACTGGACCTGCTGCGCTGGGGCCTACTGCCGCATTGGGCGCGCGGCGACCCGAAGAAAATCCGGCAGCCGATCAACGCCCGCGCCGAGACGGTGGCGACCTTGCCCACCTTCCGCGACGCCTTTGCCCGGCGCCGC
>CAXSEX010000481.1:0-3654 GCA_964236415.1 uncultured Acetobacteraceae bacterium
GGATGCGCTCGGCCATGCCGCGCAGGGCATACTCCTTCAGCACCATGCCGGCCTCGACCGTCTTGCCGAGCCCGACCTCGTCGGCCAGCAGCACCCGGCCGCGATACTGCTTCAGCACCTTGCGCACGGTCTCGACCTGGTACCAGTGCGCCTCCACGCCTTGCAGCGCCGGCAGGCAGAGCAGCTCGTCGAAGCCTTCGAACAGGCTGAGGCGGACCAGTTCGGCGCGCAGGCGGAACGCGGCCGGGTCGGCGCTGGCCTCGGAGCCGGCGATCTCGATCGCGTCGGCGTTGGCGATCTCGAACGCCATGTCGAACCGCGCCTCCAGCCGCGGCAGGTCGGCCACCTCCGGCAGCACGGGTCCGACAGCGACGGCAGGCTGCTTGGAAGCGTGGGCAGGAGGGGTCTGGACGGGCGGAGCCTGGACGGAGGCGGGCTTGGTCGGGCGGGGCCCAGCCGGCGGGGAAGCGGCAGCGGTGCGGGACGGCTTTGGAGTGTGTGCCTGCATGCGCCCTGGAGGCTTCAATTGCTCCCCTCGGAGCCTGTGCAGCTGGGCGTACAGCCATTCCTCCATCACGTCGTCGCCGACGAACCACGGCAGCGCCGCACGCCCGGTGTGCAGCCTGGCTTCCTGCAGCATGGCCCAGGCCCGGGCGGACTGCCCCTGCTGGGCGAGGGCGAGGCCGGTGAGCAGGACGGCCGGCTTGCCCGGGCCATGCCGCTTGCCGTAGCGCTTGAGCAGCACGAGCGCACGCTCGGGCCGCGCCTCGGCCAGGGCGGCCAGCGCCGCCAGCAGCAGCAGCTCCGGACTGGCCGGCCAGGCGCGCAGGGCCTCCTCGGCGATGTCGCGCGCCTGCGGGGACCGCTCTGCCAGAGCCTGGCGCAGGCGGTCGGCCCAGAGCTCCTGTCCTTGATCCCCGGCCTTACCTACGTCGTCCGGCGACAGGTCGAAGCCGGGCAGGGCAGCCTGCCTGGCGGCGTCACGCGGTGGCGGGCTTCGGCTGCTCATGGCATCACCTCTGCGCTGGCTCGGTCGCTGCGGTTCATCCTGCATGGAGCATCCCGCACCGGGCCGCTGCTGCCAACCGGGGCAGCCCCACCATTATCCAGCGCTGAGATGGCTCCTGGTGGCGAGGGTGTCAGGTCAAAGACACCGTGCTGCGAACCACCAGGCGACAGCGCCCGGATCGCGGCGTCATGAATGACCCGTGCCCCCGCCGCGATGACCTGATGCCCAGAGATCGCTTCCGTGGATGATCGCCACCAACAAGGCTGCTTCCGCTGTCAGTCGAGGTGGGACGGGAGCCTAGCCGACACCGCACGCTTGACCGTGCCCCACCCACATTGTACGACAAATTGGGTGAGAACGTGATACAGAAGAGGCGCAAGATGGTGGACGGTGACGGTGGGCAGGTTGTCGGCTCGGAGCGGAGCGACGTACCGCTGAGCAAGGCAGCCGATGTTCAACTTGCAGCTTTCGTCGATGCCGCGCGTGACAGCCTGCGAGCACGAGGTGTCGGCGGCCGACGCAAGGGACGGGCCCTGTCGGCCCGCGTGGACCCGGAGCTGTTGGAAGCCGCCGCCGCACGCCTGGGCGTCACCAGCCAGACCGAGGTGCTGAACGCAGGCTTGGCGGTGCTGGCAGGCGCCGACACGTTCGGGGCGTGGCTGCTGGACCAGGCCGGCACGATCGAGGCCGACCTCGACGTGGATGTCTGAACCGGGTGGAGCGCGTCCGCCAGCGCCGCCGTTCGATCCCGCTGCCTGGTCGCGCCAGCTTTCCCATCGACCGGATGCCGAGCTGCCGTTTGACCCCGCCCTTGTCCCGCACGGGGTGGCGCTGCTGCCGGACAGCTGCTTCTACATCGACGCGCTGAAAGGCTTGGTGCCGCCCGGGGTCGCAGCCCTCGTGCGCCTGCCGACCCGGCCCTTGCTGCACAGCACGGTCTGCCGGGCCGAACTGACCGCCGGGTCGGCCAAGCTGCCGCTTGCTGATCCACGCACGCCCGCGTCCCGTGCGCGCATCTCGTCCATGCTGGCCCGCATGCCAGGCGAGCGGCTGATCCAACCCTCGGCCGCGGCGTGGGACGAGGCAGGAGCGTTGGCCGGCACGCTTGCACGCACGCAGGGGCTGGCGAAGGGTGCCCATCTCACGCTCGTGTTCGACGCGGCGGTTCTCCTGACCGCGCTGGAGCGGGACGCGGTCGTGCTCACGGCCAACGTGCGCGACTTCGATCTGCTGCTGCAGCTCCGGCCCGAAGCGCGGGTGCTGCTCTACCGGCCTGTGCCGCCCGGCCTGCGCGGCGACCCCGTCGCAGTCGGTTGACTGTCCGGCACATGCTTCGGCCAATGGCGCCTCGACACGATCGGCAGACAAGCAGGGAAGGCCAGTCGTTCTCGCATGTGGCCCGCCACATGGATCAAATTTGGTCTACCACGCGACCATGCGGCTAATCGCATCATCGAGCCGTCGATTTCGCGACACCTTGGAGCCGATCTTGCCTGGACGGTTGGACGACTCGGCAGAGCGCCGGCGACGGCATCAGGCAATGGGTGGCTTGCCGTGCTTCTGGAACATGAGGTTGAGGCCGTCCCGGATCAGCTCCTGCACCGTCGTGTCCTGCTCGGCGGCAAGCATGCGCAGCTGCTTCGCGCACTCGGGCGAAAAGAAGCCGGCAATCTGGCGCTTGTCGTTGCGGTCCTGCCGCCCGCGCACGGCGGCGCGCCTCTTCGGCAGGCCGATGGCCTCCTCGATGTCCGGGGCGGGCTTTGCAGCCGTCTCTTCGGTCCGGACCGAA
The DNA here is from genome assembly GCA_964236415.1 of uncultured Acetobacteraceae bacterium. Lineage (GTDB taxonomy): Bacteria > Pseudomonadota > Alphaproteobacteria > Acetobacterales > Acetobacteraceae > CAHJXG01. The sequence continues at coordinate 2,799 of CAXSEX010000481.1, forward strand.
GAGACGCTTTTGAACAGGCTGGGCCGGCCTGCCGCAGGGCCTTTCCGCTCAGGACCGGCGGCCCGGCTCATGCCGCAACCCTCCGACGGGTCTTGGTTGCGACGGGTCGACCACTCGCGGCGTCGCTGCTGAAGTGGCGCAGCATCCAATCGAACAGCCCCTCGATCTCCTGGGCGGCGGCACTGCTTGGCCGGTACTCGGTGACGCCCTGGCCCGGGATCATGGCATCCCCGAATGCGACGCGGTGCCCAACCTCGACCGGCGCGACTACCAAGCCCAAACGCTCCAGCTCGGAACGGGCCTCGTCGGCACGCGTGCCTTGCGCGACGGCCGCATTGAGCACGACCGCGAACGGCTTGCCCGCGAGGCGCGCGATGTCGGCCGAGGCCGGGATCGCCTCGATGTCGGCGATGGCAGGCCGGCACGGGATGAGCACGAAGTCCGCGGCACGGGCCGCGTCGACTGCCATGGCGTCGGCGTGCGGCGCCGTGTCCAGCAGCATGAGACGGGCGCCTGCGTCCCGCGCCTCAGCGAGCAGCTTGGGCAAGCTGAACGCCTGGGCGGACACGACATCCGCGCCGACACACGACGCGTTCTCGGTGCGGCGCGCGCCCCATTTCGTGCTGGTTGCCTGCGGGTCGAGGTCGACGATGCCGGCGCGCAGACCTTTGCCCTCGGCGCAGGCGGCCAGGTGAACCGCGATGTTGGTCTTCCCGGCGCCGCCCTTGCGGCTGATGATCGCGACCGTGCGCATTCAAACCTCCCGTGTGCTCGATGGGTAGACCATCCGACGCCGCGCGCCCTTAGCAGGCTGCGGAAAATCGCGCGATTTGCGAGCTTCTGAGCGGTCTTTTGG
>CAXSEX010000482.1:0-3641 GCA_964236415.1 uncultured Acetobacteraceae bacterium
GAAGCCGCCTCCACCCATGATCCGAGAATGTTTGCGTCAGGTGCGACGACGGCAATCTTGATTGCGTCGATGCTGCTATGCCGGTGATAATAAAAAGCGAGATCGCCGAGTGTTTCGCACGGATGATTTTGCCTCGTGCGAGCGTTGACAACTGGTGCTGTCGCAGCATCGGCCAGGATGCGAAGGGTGGACAGTTCTGGTACGCGGCTGACAATTGCGTCCACCCAATTGTCGAGGTAGGCCGCCAGATCGACAGTAGCTTCCTTCTGCCCCAGACATAGTGGCGTGTGGATGCAAGTGCCACCCATTGCGTTGATTCCAAGATCGAAAGCCGTCGTGTTTCTCCATCCTCCATCGTTGACCACGAGGGCAATTCTCTTACTCGCAAGACTTTGGGGCATTGAGTGTTCGGACCAGTGACGGGCCATGTCCTGAGCACGCCCAACAATTGCCATTACGTCTGACTGACGCAGATCATCCAAGGCGAGGAGGTCTCGACCGGCAATTTGCTGCATAGAGGCGGCTCCAGAGATTGATGCTTCTTACCCTGAAACACCGATCTTAGGGCGTCCCATGTAGGTCTGTCTTCTTCCATTTGCGGAACTTCAAACTGAAACACTACTGCGGGCTTGGCAACGTTATCGTCTTCACCCGCTTAAAGGCGATCTTGCCAGTTCTTGGGCCGTCACCGCTCGTGCCAACTGGCGAATTGTTTGGCGGTTCAAGGAAGCGGACGTCGTGGAAGTGGACCTCATCGACTACCACTAGCGCGCCGGGGCGATGGTGCCCGGGCCGGATTGGAGAACCGTTCCATGCCGATGAAGAACCCCCCGCACCCCGGCCGGATCGTCCGGCAGGATTGCCTTGAACCCCTGGGCTTGAGCGTGACGGCGGGCGCGAAGGCGCTTGGCGTGTCGCGCATGGCCTTGTCCGAGATCGTGAACGAGCGGCGCGGCATCTCCCCGGAGATGGCAATCCGACTTGCCAAGGCGTTCGGCAGCACCCCTGAAGCGTGGGCCGGGATGCAGCTTGCCTACGACATGGCGCAGGCCATGAAACAGGCCGACCGGATCAAGGTCGAGCGGGTGCCGCAACCGGCCCCTTGACCGCCCCGGCTCAGTGCCCGCGCAGGATCTGGCTCAGGAACAGCTTGAGCCGCTCGGTCTGCGGGTTCTCGAACACCTCGTTCGGCGGCCCGGCCTCGACGATCTCGCCGCGGTCCATGAACACCACGCGGTCGGCGACCTGGCGGGCGAAGCCCATCTCGTGCGTCACGCACACCATGGTCATGCCGTCATGGGCGAGGCCGATCATGGTGTCGAGCACCTCCTTGATCATCTCGGGGTCGAGCGCGCTGGTCGGCTCGTCGAACAGCATGATCTTCGGCTTCATGCACAGGGCGCGGGCGATGGCGACGCGCTGCTGCTGGCCACCGGAAAGCTGCCCCGGGTACTTCTTGGCCTGCTCCGGGATCTTCACCCGGCGCAGGTAGCTCATCGCCAGTTCCTCCGCCTCCGCCTTCGGCATCTTGCGCACCCAGATGGGCGCCAGCGTGCAGTTCTCCAGGATCGTCAGGTGCGGGAACAGGTTGAACGACTGGAACACCATGCCGACCTCGCGCCGGATGGTGTCGAGCGCGCGGGTGTCGTCGGTCAGTTCCGTGCCGTCCACGAGGATGCGGCCTTCCTGATGGGACTCCAGGCGGTTGATGCAGCGGATCATGGTCGACTTGCCGGAGCCGGAAGGGCCGCAGACCACCACCCGCTCCTTGTGGCCGACGCTGAGGCTCACGTCGCGCAGGACGTGCATGGCGCCGTACCATTTGTTCACGCGGTCCAGCAAGATTGCCGGCTGGGTCGTCTCGGTGCGGGGACGCTCGATGGATACGGCTTGGCTCATGGCTGGTTCCTTCTTGGCGCCGCCGCCAAGGGCGCCGGCTCGTTGCAGCGCAGGCGACTCAGCGCCGGGCGGTCCGGCGGAACTCCTGCTCCAGCCCGTGGCTGTAGCGGGACATGACGTAGCAGAACACGAAGTAGATGGCGGCGAGCATGAGGTACAGCTCGGTGCTGTAGGCTTGCCAGACCGGGTCGGTGATCGCCACCTTGCCGGCGGTCAGCAGGTCGAAGATGCCGATGATGAGGACGAGCGAGGTGTCCTTGAAGAAGCCGATGAAGGTGTTGACCAAGGGCGGGATCACCAGGCGCAGCGCCTGCGGCAGGATAATGAGACGGGTTTTCTTCCAGTAGGACAAGCCTAGGGCGTCGGCGGCCTCGTACTGGCCGCGGGGCAGCGATTGCAGGCCGCCGCGCACCACTTCGGCCAGGTAGGCGCCGGCGAACAGGATGATCGCGACCTGGGCGCGCAGCAGCTTGTCCAAGTTGAAGCCCTCCGGCATGAACAGCGGGAACATGACGCTGGCCATGAACAGCAGGGTGATCAGCGGCACGCCGCGGATCAGCTCGACGTACAGCACGCACAGCACCTTGACCGCCGGAAGCTGCGTGGAGCGGCGGCCGAGCGCCACGAGCACCGCGAGCGGGAAGGCGAAAGCCAGGCCGAAGGTGGACAGGATCAGCGTGATCGGCAGGCCGCCCCAGCTGTCCTGCGGCACGTACTCAAGGCCCAGCACGCCGCCCCACATCAGCACGCCGATGGCGGTCAGCGCCACGACCCAGATCAGCAGCAGCTCCTTGCGCCAGAACCGGCGCATGGCGGAGATGGCATACAGGCCGATGAACAGCGCAATGACGATGGCCGGGCGCCACTGCTCCTCGTAGGGGTAGCGGCCGAACAGGATGAAGCGGTACTTGTCGCCGATCATCGCCCAGCAGGCGCCGACGCCCTTCGCGTCCTGGCAGGCCGAGGCGTCCGGCCCGGCCGCGGTCTGCGGCACCGACCAGACGGCGTGCAGCACGGCCCAGTCGAAGAAGCCGATGGCCCAGCGGGCGATCAGGTAGATCAGCGCCAGGGTGACGGCGGTGGACAGCCAGCCGCTGAACAGGTTGGCCCGCGCCCAGGCCACCGGGGCGAAGCGGGCGGCGGCCGGGCGGGCGCGCCCGGCGACGGCGGCGGCCGAGGCGGCGGGAATGCCGGCGATGGCGGGAACCGGGTCGCGGGCGGCTTCCCCAAGCGCCGCGGTGGTGCGGGTGGTGCTGTGCGACATGGCTTAACGCTCCACCAAGGCGATTCGGGCGTTGTACCAGTTCATCAGGGCGCTGATGGACAGGCTGATGGCGAGGTAAACGGCCATGATCGCGGCGATGCCCTCGATGGCCTGGCCGGTCTGGTTCTGCGTCGTGTTGGCGATCGACACGACATCCTGGTAACCGATGGCCACCGCAAGCGAGCTGTTCTTGGTCAGGTTCAGGTACTGGCTGGTCATCGGCGGGATGACCACGCGGAGCGCCTGGGGCAGCACGACCTTGCGCAGCACCGTGCTGCGGCGAAGGCCGATGGCGCCGCCCGCCTCCCATTGGCCGGTCGGCACGGCGAGGATGCCGGAACGGACGATCTCGGCGATATAGGAGGCGGTGTAAACGACGAGGCCCAGGGTCAGCGCGCTGTACTCCGGGCTAACGGTCGCGCCCCCGGTGAAGTTGAAGCCGCGCAGCGCCGGCATCTCCACCGCGAACGGGGCGCCG
>CAXSEX010000483.1:0-3639 GCA_964236415.1 uncultured Acetobacteraceae bacterium
TGCTGCTTGAGCGGCCTGTGCCGCATGAATGCCCTTCTGCTGCTGTTGCTGGAGTTGCTGTTGCTGTTGCTGCTGCTGTAATTGTAATTGTTGTTGTTGTTGCTGTTGCTGCAAAAGCTGCTGCTGGAAATAAGCTTGCTGTTGCTGCTGCTGTTGAAGAGAAAGATATTGCTGCTGCTGCTGTATTTGCTGTTGTTGGTGAGTTGTTTGTTTATATTTTAGATTGGTTTGTGGAGGCGCACGCCGGGCAGGCCGTTGAAGCGCAGGTCCTGGTAGCCGAAGCCGGCCAGCGCGGTGACCGTGCGGGTGATGGCGTAGCCCACGTCGTTCGTGGCCTGGTTGCGGTGCGCCCCGCGGTAGGCGCCGACGCCGCTGTACTGCACGGCCTCCAGCACCGCGACATCGTTGACCCGGCCCAGGTTCTCCCCGGTGACGAACGACGCGCGCTCGCGCTGGGTGGTGAGGTTGCCGGTGACGCCGAAGCCGTTGAACAGGAGCGCCTGCGTGTTGCTGAGGTTGTCCTGGCTGCCGTAGCCGGTCTGGACCGTGCGCGCCAAGGAGGTGCCGATCCGGGCCGTGCCGAAGCCCCCGAAGCGGTGCTCGGCGTAGGGCGTCACGCTGAACGCCGCGGTCTGCACCTGGTCGTTGCGGTTCAGCGCCAGCGTGCTGGTTTGGCCATAGTAGCCGCCGGTGCGGGACTGCTGGGTGACGCTGCCGCGCAGGTCGAGGAACACCGCTTCCGGCACGAGGGTCGCGAGCGCCACGCCGTTTCCGTAGTGATCGAACCGGTTCTGGCTTGGGGTCTGGGCATACAGGGTGGCGACCGGGGCGTAGCTCAGGTTCACCTTCAGGCGCGACGTGTCGCCGGACACCCCCAGGATCGGGCTGGCCGTCGTGAAGGCGTCCGCCCGGCGCGGTTGCCCGACCCGCAGCGCGTTGTCGGTCACGCCCGCGTCCACCCCGAGCGAGGCGTGGACCAGGAACGCCGGCCCGGCCGTGCGCGGCAGCAAGCCCGGGAGGTACTGCTCCAACTGCCCGCGCAGGTCGCCGACCCGGGTGTCGGTCACGGTGGCGGGCAGGCTGGGGTAGCCGCCGCCGAGTTGCGCCCAGGCCGCGCCGAGGCTGGCCGTGCCCGCGCCGAGGCTCGCCGCCGCCAGCAGGCCGGCCTGGGCCGGTCGGCGCCCCAACTGGCCGCCGGGGCGCGCCAGCCGTCCGCCAGGGCGCGTGGGTCTGGTCGGCACCGCCCGCATCGGATCAGGTGTAGGAGCCGTAGTAGTCGTAGGCGCCGAAGGTGTGGCTGGTGGTCAGCCGGACCTTGTTCAGCAGCATGGTGATCACCGGGCAAACCCGCACCAGGTCGAGCGCCGCCTCGACCTCCGTGCGCTGGGTGCGTTCGGCCTCGATCACCATGACGACCTGGCCGACATAGGGCGCGACGGTGTGCGGGTCGCTGGTGGACAGGCATGGCGGCGCGTCCAGCATGATCAGGTGCTTGGGGAAGCGCCGCGCCAGGCGCGTGATGACGGGCGTGATCGGGCGCACGCTGGTGCTGTCCGTGAGCGTGCCCGACCGGGAGCCGACCGGCAGGAACGTCAGGTTGGCGATGGCCGTGCTCAGGATCACGTCCTCGGGCCGGAGCGTCGGGTCGGCCACCATGTCGTGGAAACCGAGCCGGTCGCCCAGGCCCAGCAGGGCGGAGATCGGGCGCAGCTTGGCGTCCAGGTCCACGAGCAGCACCTTCTCCGTGCTGTGCTGCGCGATGCTGCCGGCCAGGTTGAGGGCGGTGAAGCTCTTGCCTTCGCCGGGCCGGGCGCTGGTCACCATCACCAGGTTACTCAGCGCGGTGCCGCCCGCCTCGTCGCGAAGCGCGCGGAGCACTCGGCCGATCACGATCCGGTACTCCTCCGAGATGCGGGTGCGCGCCGCGCGGGCGACGACCATGCCGGCGCCCTCCAGCGCTGCCAGCCCGACGGAGGGCAGCAGCAAGCCCGCATCCGCCCGCACCGCCGCAGGCGGCCGCGGCAGCACCGGACGGGACGCGACGGGCGGCGCGGGAATCGGCGGCGCCGGGGGCATGGCCTCGGACGGTTGCGGCATGGGAGCGGCCCGGCCCGGGCTTGCGGTTCCCTCGGCCGCCGGCGCGGGCGCCAGGGCGATGACGGCCGAGGCCAGGCTGGGCAGGGACGCCGGCTGCCCTGGCGCCCCGGCTTCGGGCGGCTCGGCCGGGATGCCGCGCGGGTGGGCCGCCTTGCCGGCGAGCAGGGCGGCGGCACGTTCGATGAGGTGGTCGGGTTGCGAAGCCATGATGATGCCGTGTGTTCTGCCTAGTGGATGACCGGTGGCGCGACGCGGGCGCGGACAGGGCCTGATCGGACGCTTGGACCCGGGGATTTGCCGCCATGCGCAGGCATCTGCATCGCCCTTCTCAAGGGTGTCCCTTCGTTTATGTCCCGGCGGCATGGCCGCGCCGGTCGGCTCCGTCGCCCGGCAGCCATCCCACCAAATCCGTGTCGCAGCAACAGTAATCAACATATATGTAACGATTTGGCTGCGTCTTGCCGCACCTTGGCGTATGTCATGCACCATAGACCGACGCTATGCTTCGCGATCTGCCTCATTCGGGAGAACGTTTCAAAATATGGAGATAACTAAAGCATCGCGGCGGGGCAGCCTTGGCCCCTCTGTCCAACCAGGCCACCTCGGGGCAGCGGCGACGCATGCGGCCCATCTCGCAGTCCCGGGCGGCAGGCGGCACATCATATTTCGGTAACATTGCGAAACGTTTTCGGAAAGCTTAATAACACCTGTGGCGTCGGGAACATTCGGAAACGGTGGCCCGCAGCAATTTGCTATAAACCGTCAGGTGGGGGGTAGCGAGTGTGGTCTGATCCGCGGTGCCGGTGATATTCAACCGGGATGGCCGGGGCACTGTCCCGGGTAATTGCTTGTATTTTTACAGAAACGTGTCGCACGAGGTTGAAATGACTCGCTTCGTCGAAAACCATATCTCGCCCGAGATGGTCGCGCTCTGGCTGCTTGAACTCGTGCTGTCGTTCAGCCTGGCCTACCTCCTGCTCAGCACCGGCTCGCTCGCCTCCGGGGTGCGGCCGACCGTTGTCAACCATTCGCTGATCCTGGCGCTGACCAGCGGGTTCACGGCCTTCGCCATCGGCCTGTACCGGCCGGAGGGGTTCCGCCGCAAGCGCGGATTGCTGCTGAACACCGCCCTGGGCGGCGCGCTGGCCTTCCCGGCGGCTTGGCTTGTCAGCAAGGCGCTCGGCATCGGGGTGGACCAGTGGATCGGGCCTGACGCCTTGTGGCCGCTCAAGGTCGGCGCCGCCTGGATCGCCGCCCTGTTCGCGACCCGGCTGCGGTGCCTGGTGGCGGTGCGGTCCAACCTGCTTGTCCGCCCGGTCGCGCTGCTGGGCGCCGCGGGCGCGATGGCGGCGACGATCGCCGCGATCCGCGGCGGGCACGAGGGGTTCTTCGAGGTGGTGGCCGGGCCGGCCGCGAACGCCGGGCCGGCCAGGCTGCGCGCCGCCGGGATCCGCAACGCGGTGCTGCCGCGGCCCGCCCTGCTGGCCATGTCCCAACGGGAACAGGCGGGCTACGCCGCCCAGGGCGTCGCGCTGGCGACGG
>CAXSEX010000484.1:0-3638 GCA_964236415.1 uncultured Acetobacteraceae bacterium
ACGGCGAGGCGTCGTGGATGCTGGGGTTCACGTCCGCGGTCGTGGCCGCCGGGCGACGCGACATGGGGCTGGCCTTCCCCGGTTGGCAACTGCCGGGCGTCATGGGGGCGACCGCGGCCGAGCGGCTGGCGCGGCTCGGCGCGCTCGACGCGCGGCGGGCGGTGGTGCTCGGCACCTCTGCGGAGGCGCTGCTGGCCGCCGTCGCGATGCGCCGGGCCGGAGTGGACGTGGCCGCGGTCGTGGAGCAGGCAGCGGCGCCGGTCGGCCCTGCGGCGCTGCTGGACCAGCTCGCGGGCGTCCCCATCCTGACCCGGCACGTGATCGCCGCGGCGCAGGGCGAAGCGGACGGCGTGACCGGCGCCACGTTGGCGCGGCTGGACGACGGCGGGCGGCGGATCGCCGGCGACGCCATGGCGATCGAGTGCGACACGGTGGTGCTCGGCATCGGCGCGGTTCCGGTAATCGAGTTGCTGGACGCCATCGGCTGCCGCTCCGTGTTCTCGCCGGCGCGCGGCGGGCATGTGCCGGAAACGGACGCGGCGCAGATGACGTCGGTGCCGGGCATCTACGCCGTGGGCGACTGCGGGGGCGTGTGGGCGGCGAAGTCGATGGACCGCGCCGTGGCGGAGGCGGAGGGCCGCCGCGCCGCGGCCCATGCGGCGCAAATGGCCGACGCCGCCGACGAATTGCCGACGCCGGGGGAGCCGGCTGTTGATCTCTCCGCCTACCGCCTCGCCTGGGTGCGCACCGCCGTGGTGGAGGCGCCGCCCGGGGCGGAGGCCCACGTCTGCCAATGCGAGGAGGTCACGGCCCGCGAGATCCTGGAAGTCCGCCCGCCGCGCTACCTGAACTGGCAGCCGCTGCGGAACAGCACGGACCTGTCGGCCCTGCTCGGCCACGGCCCGCCGAACGCCGACCAGGTGAAGCGCCTGACCCGCGCCGGCATGGGGCTGTGCCAGGGCCGCCGCTGCCGCGAGCAGGTGGCGGCGCTGCTGGCGCTCGGCGCCGGGGTGGGTGTCGGCGCGGTGCCGCTCGCGACCTTCCGCGCGCCGGTGCGCCCGATGCCGCTCGGCCTTGCCGGGACGCTGCCGGAATCGCCGGAAATGACCGAGCATTGGCACGTCTGGTTCGGCATCCCCGGCCAGGTCGCGACGCCCCCGGAGCTTGACGCCGCCCAAGCCCCGGCGGCCAAGCCGTGAGCGGCGCCGCCGACCCGGCCGACATCACCGGCGCCAGCGTCATCATCGTCGGCGGCGGCGCCACGGGCCTGAGCGCCGGCTGGTGGCTGGCCCGCGCCGGGGTGGACGTGCTGGTGATCGACAAGGGCATCGTCGCCTGGGAAGCGTCGGGCCGCAACGGCGGCGGCTGCACCCACTGGTTCAGCCCGCTGTTCGCCGAGGAGCAGCGGCTGTGGCCGCAGATGGACGAGCTTCTGGGCCACCCCACCGAGTTCTCCGCCGGGCGCATCCGCATCGCCATGGACGCGGCGCAGTGGGACGACGCGCGCCGCGCAGTGGAGAACGGCGAGCGCCACGGCTTCCACACCGAAACGCTGGACGGGGCGCAGTTGCGCGAGCTGGTGCCACTGGCGGGCGAGGTGCACGGCGCGTACTGGCACCACTTCGGCGGCCATGCCAACCCGCACCGCACGGTGCAGGGCTATGCCTGGGCGATGCAGGACCATGGCGGGCGCGTGCTGCAGCACACCACCGTGCTCGGCTTCGTGGTCGAGGGCGGGCGCGTCACCGGGGTCGAAACCGGCCGCGGCCGGCTCGGCTGCGACCACCTCGTGCTGGCGGCGGGGCCGCAGACCGGCAAGCTGGCGGCGATGCTCGGCGTGCGCGTGCCCGTGGTGGCCGCCCGCGCCGAGATGATCGTGACCGAGCCGCTACCGCTGATGCCGGTGGGCGGCGCCGACGGCAACGGGCTGTACGGGCGCCAGACGCTGCGCGGCAACCTCGCCTACGGCGGCGGGCCGCACGAGTGGCTGGAGGAGTGCGACGGCATGGGCGTGCCGCCGCGCAGCAGCACGCCGTTGATGGGCAACATCGCCGCCCACCTGGTCGAGATGTTCCCGCGCGCCCGGCACGCCCGCATCATCCGCAGTTGGGCCGGGGTGATCGAGAACACGCTAGATGGGCGCCCGGTGATCGACCGCCTCGCCGACCCGTCCAACGTCGTCGTTGCCACGCTGTCCAGCATCGGCTTCGGCCTGTCGCCCGCCACGGGCCACGCGGTCCAGGAACTGGTGACGGAGGGCGCCTGCCAGTTCGCCGACCTGAGCACCCTGCGCCTGTCCCGCTTCGACGGATTGGACGACGACTGGATCGCGCAGCGGGGCTGGCAGCCGGTGCCGACAGCCCGCAGCAGTCCCGCGCGTTAGGCTGTCAGCCGCCGAATGGCGGCCCGCGCCAGCAGGCCCGGCGCCACGAACAGCGGCGAGGTCGCCAGCATCTTCAACCCGATGGCCCCCACCAGCAGCAGGCCAGCGGCGGCCACGTCGCCCTGGCGGCTGGTGTAGATGTCGCGCCGGGTCTTCGCCCCGGCATCGAAGCGCCCATGCGCGCCCTGATCGCCGCCCGGCGCCGGCTGGAACAGGTTGCCCTCGGTCTTGGGCACGGCGGCTTTGCCGAGCTGGGCGGAGTAGGCCTGCCGCGCCAGCACGCGGTCCATCACGCCTGGGGCCAGCCTGGAGGCCACGATGGTGGGCGGGGTGGACGATCCCACGAACACGTCGCGGCGCTTGTGGGTGGCGGCGAACACGATAGCGTCGGCGGCGACCTCCGGCTGATAAGGGCTGGGCGCCTTGGTCTCCTGCCCGGTCTTGTTGCGCGCCCAATCGAACTGCGGCGTGTTGACCGCTGGCAGGTGCACCATCGTGAGGTGCAGCGGGCTGCGGTTGTGCAGCAACTCGGACCGCAGCGCCTCCGTGAAGCCCCGCAGGGCGAACTTGGCGCCACAGTACGCCCCCTGGATCGGCATGGCCCGCCAGGCCAGTATGGAACTCACCTGCACGATCGTGCCGCCGCGCATCCGCTTCATCGCCGCCAGCGTGCCGTTGACCGCGCCGAGGTATGTCACCTCCGTGACCCGGCGCACCTCCTCCGGTTCCAGGTCGCGGATTTCGCTGTACACGGTCGCCATGGCGTTGTTGACCCAGACGGTGATCGGGCCGAGCGCCGCCTCCATGGCATCGGCGGCCTTTGCCACCGCTTCTGCGTCCGCCACGTCGGCGGTCACGGTGTGGACCTGGACGCCCAGGGCCTCCAGCTCCATCCGCGCCTGCTCCAGCCGCTCAGCGCCGCGGGCGATGAGCCCGACCGAGTAGCCTTTGGCCGCGAAGGCCTGGGCCGCCGCGCGGCCGATCCCGGCGCTGCCTCCCGTGATCACCGCAACCTGCGCCATCCATGCCGCTCCTGCTTGATCCAATGCGAGGTGGCGGCGCGCCGGCGCACGGCAACCCCGTCGCGGCAAGACGGGCGTACGCGGTTGCGTGAGCGCCCGCCCGAAGCCGGGCGGCGGCTAAGCATCATTCTGCGAAGTGTGCTTACATGCAGCAGGTAAAATGATGCGTCCTCAACAACTCCTAAGCAGGCATTCTCGCGGAAACCCGTAGGGTTTGCCGCTGGGGCGCAAGC
>CAXSEX010000485.1:0-3623 GCA_964236415.1 uncultured Acetobacteraceae bacterium
GCCCGTAAGCCACCAAACCGTCCACCGAACCAGGTCAATCCCAATCCCAATCCCAGCTGGACGACCAGATCATGCGCCTCGGCCGGCAGACGGCAGGAGGGCGGTTTGTCCATCTGATGCTGGAGCTGTGCGAGCGGCTGGGCCGCGTGGGCTTGGCAGAAGACGACCGCTTCGCCATGCCTCTGACACAGGAGGCGCTGGCCGACGTGCTCGGCTTCAGCGTCGTCCACGTCAACCGCACCATCCAGCAACTGCGTCGCGAGGGCCTGCTGGACGTGCGGAACGGCATGGTGGTGCTGACGCAGCGCGAACACCTGCAAAAGCTGGCGAACTGGACGCCGCCGGCCGGGCGCCCTCCCCAGTGAAAAGCAGCTTCAGGGTTCGTTCGGATCAATGCCGCGTCTTGGCCCAGTCTCTGGTCGGCACGGTTGCCAAGCGCGCCTGCGCGGATGTTAAGATGCCGTCCAGGATCAGTTCCAGGATCGGCCAGAGTTCGGTAAAGGCCGTAGCCGACGCCGCGGAACCGTCCATCCATTGCGCGAACAAGCCCACGCTAGCGTGGTGCAGGGTTCAGGGGTAGGGCGCACTGACCCCAGCCTCGTTCGGGGTCAGGCGACGCGGACGTAGCCGATGGAATCGATCAGCCCCTCGGCTGCTGGTAGGTTAAGCGGAACACCGCGCGCAGCGTGAGCGCTGTCAGGATGGCAATATGATCATTGCCGCCCGCCAGCGCAGCACAGCTGCACCGAGAGTGCGGAAGGACCGGTTTTGCATGTCGCCTGACACGTTGAAGCTGTTCAGCAGGTCGATGTTCGGCTGCGCCACCGCGGCACGGCCGGGCACGCGCCGCAAAAAGCGCACATGGTTGACTGCGTCGATCGTGTTCTTCTGCGCGTAGGCGGTGATGGACATGCTGTGCAGCGAACAGCGGGACATGAAAGCGGCTCGCGCGTTCTTCCGGTCAGTGAAGGCGGTCACCGATGTCATCCCGGACCGGGTCACGACGAATGGCCGCGACAGCTATCTTCGGGCGATCCGGACCGGGCTGGGCAAGCGAGTGCAACACCGGACCAGCCGATACATGAACAACATTGTGGAAATGGCCTAATCGCAAATGACAAATTTTGCCTGGTGCGCTGGACGCGCCTACGGCTGAGGCAGACCTGCCTGGCGCACCTAGCCACGTCCACCGTCGCCACCAAGCGGCGCGCCCTGGAACGCAGGCTGATCAGCATTTTGGCCGCACCCACGGCGTGCGACCTGGCAGGCAGTCTCCAAGCCAAGCCGCGCTGGGCACGCCATCAGTTCCTGACCTTTGCCGACTAGGCGCGCGCGGTCGAAGCTACCAGCAACGCCTGCGAGCACCGCCTCCGGCCCGCGGTCGACACCGCCCGTTTCAAACCGGGCACAAGCGTTTTCAGCCCCATCCTGCAGACCATAGCGACCTGACCATTCGCCTTGGCAGGAACGGGTAATTACACGTCCTATGGGTTATGCCCATTCACGACAAACCCCACCACTCCAACCATCGCGCCGCTTGACTGCCGCATTACTCCGCCGCCATCGCTGGCTTCAGCTCGGTCTTGATCCAGCCGGCCTCGCGGCGGTCGAAATGCTCGTAGGCCTCGATGGCATTGGTCATCGGCTGCACCTTGGTCAGCACCTTCACCGGGTCGATCACCCCCGTCCTCACCATCTCCAGCAGCTTTGGGATGTAGGCCCGGTGGTTGCAGTTGCCCATGTTGATCGTCAGGTTCTTGTTCATCGCCTTGCCGATGGGAAAGCTCTCGGCCTTGGGCGGATAAACGCCGATGATGCCCAGCGTGCCGGCCTTGGCGATGCAATCGACGCCCCAGCGCAAGGACTGGCTGGGCGCGTCGCCGGGCACGAAAGCGCCGTCGTGCGGGTGCTGCTCGGGCGCCACCGTCTGCTGGTCCTGGGCGTCCTTCACGGCCTGCTCCGGTTTCACCGCGGCAGGGCCTTGGTGGGCGTGGACGGCGTCCACACCCACGGCATCAATGACCCGGTCCGCGCCGATGCCGCCGGTCAACTCCTTGACCATCTCTACGGGGTCTTCCTTTTCAAAGTTGACGGTGAAAGCGCCCAGGCGCCGGGCCATCGCCAGCCGGTCCTCGTGCTTGTCCACGGCGATCACCCGGCCGGCGCCTTGCAGCAAGGCCGACGCGATGGCGAACTGGCCGACGGGGCCGCAGCCGAATACTGCCACCGTGTCGCCGTCCTTGACCTCGGCTAGGATCGCCCCGTACCAACCCGTGGGGAAGATGTCGGAGATCAGGATGGCCTGGTCGTCGCTCACCTCGTCCGGCACCTTGACCAGGGTGGTCGCGGCGTGGGGGATGCGGGCGCGCTCGGCCTGCAGACCGTTCACCGGGCCGGTGTCGGCTGGGCCGCCGAAGAAGCTGGTACCGGCGCTGGGGCCGTTCGGGTTTGCGTTGTCGCACTGCGCGAAGTAGCCGGCCCGGCAATACGAGCAGGTGCCGCACGCAATGGTGGAGCATACCACCACCCGGTCGCCCATGTCGAAGTTGCGGACCATGGACCCCAATTGCTCGATGATGCCCACGCCCTCGTGCCCCAGGATGGTGCCGGCCTTCATGCCTGCGAAGGTGCCGCGGACGAAGTGCAGGTCGGTGCCACAGATGGCCGAGGCCGTCAGGCGGATGACGGCGTCGGTGGGGTGCTCGATCTTCGAGTCGGGGACGTCGTCCAGGCGTATGTCGCCGATCCCGTGCCAAACGACTGCTTTCATGGTGATTGCTCCCCGCCTGTTCGCGACGACTCAGGCCGCCATCTTGTTGACGCGCGCCTCGGCAATCCCGGTCAGCTTCTTGTCCGTCGCCTTCTCCTCTTCCAGGGTCTGCCGCAGCACGTCCGCGCAGTCGTTGCGGCCAAGCTCCTGGGCATAGGCGATCAAGCTGCCGTAGCGGGTGATCTCGTAGTGCTCGACGGCCTGGGCCGCCGAGAGCATGGCGGCGTCGCGCACCTGCGGGTCGTCGCAGTCGCCCATGATCTCCTTGGCCTCGGACAGGATGCCGTCCATCGCGGCACAGTCCACGGCCTTTACGGGCTGGCCATGCATTTGGAACACCTGCTCCAACCGCTTCACCTGGCCCTGCGTTTCCGTCAGGTGCTGCTGGAAGGCGGCCTTCAGCTTGGGGCTGGACGCCTTCTCGACCATCGTCGGCAGGTTCTTCGCGATCTGGTTCTCGGCGTAGTAGATGTCCTGCAAGGTATGCACGAACAGGTCATCAAGCGTCTTGATCGGCTTCGAAAACAGGCCCATCGCTTGGTCCTCCGTTCTAGGTTGGCTCGTCGTTGACAGACAGCACACCGAAAGACGGTGGACGGCTGCCGGAGTTCGGGCCGCTGAACGCACCTTCGTGTGAAGCGAGCCAAGGGCGCCCGATGCTGCGCCTCGTGACATTGTGCGCCTCCCGGCTTCCTCAGGATCATCTTCGAGCGGTTCCGCGGCCACGGCCGAACCGCGATGTCGGCCATGGACGGCGAGAACGAGCCGATGCACCTGTTGGTGGACAGCACCGGGCCTCTACTAGGCGGCGTTGACATTCAGGCTTTCGGTTTGGTTAAGGCTCCTTTTCGGG
>CAXSEX010000486.1:0-3600 GCA_964236415.1 uncultured Acetobacteraceae bacterium
GCTTGCCCTTGGTCGCGAGCAGCCCCGTCCCGCGTATCTCCGCTTCGTTGGTCATAAACCGGGCGCTGCCGTGAACGTCGCCGTGCTTGATCGGCTTGCGGCGGGAGTTGGACGCGGCGAGCAGGGCGAGCAGCCCCGCCACGGCGCACCCCATCAGGCCGACCGTCACCATGGCGAAGGTGCTCTTGGCGTTCGCCGCCCACGGCGCCTGCATCCACCGCGCCCAGGACCACGGCGCATAGACATGCCCGACCCACGGCACGCCAAGCGCCGGGTGGTAGTGGACGCGGTAGGCGACGAACTGCGTGGCGGCGGCGCTGATCGCCAACGCCGCGCCGGCAAGCCCCGTCGTCGCGAGCAGGGCCTTCCGTGCCGGTGTCACTGCACCGCCGGCCCGAAATGGACTTGCTGCGCCCCCCGGGTGCGCCCATCGACGTAGGGGCGCAGCACCATGTCCTTCGTGATCTGGATGTTGAAGCGGTAGCCCGGCCGGATGCGGATGGTGTTCGGGATCGCCAGGCCCGAGCGGGCGATTTCCTGGCCGAGCTGCCCGAACTGCTGGCCGAGGCCGCCCGCAATGATCTGCTGGCTGTCATAGCCGTTGTTCCCGCGCGACTGAGGTTGCGAGAGCTGGATGCCGGCGGCGGCGATCCCGACAATGAGGGCGTTGCCGAACTTCTCCCACAAGTGGCGGTCCACTTGGTCATGCAGCCCGGCAAACCCCGCCTGATCCGCCGCCGGCATCGAGCCGATGGAGATGCTGGAACTGTCCGGGAAGATGATGCGGTTGATGATCGAGGGCAGCCGCCCTTGCCCGGCCGACACGACGTTATCGTAGATGCCGACGACCTTGGAATGCGCCGGGATCAGCTTGTAGCGGCCGGTCGCGCTGTCATAGACATCCGACACCACGCGCCCGACCATCTGCCCCGGCGTGTCGCTGTCCGCGCCGCCCTGCATGACGACCGGGATCACGTCGCCGGCCGTGATCAGGTACGGCGAGATCGGGTCGCGCACGGTGGACAGCAGCGTGTCGTTGCTGCCGTCAGACCCCTGCTGGCCCAGGAACGCCTGCTTTTCCCGCGCCCCGGTCGCATCGGGCACCACAGGCGGGCCGCCGAACCCGTAGGGGCTGCTGCCGTAGGGGCTTCCGTAGCCGCCGGGCGGGTAGGCACCCCCAGGCGCCTGCATGGCTTGCTGACCGCTTCCAGCGCCCATGGGCGCTGTCATGCCGGCTGACTGCTGCGGCGTGGCGCCATCGCCACCCGAGCCAACGCTTCCGGCCGACGTGTCGGCGCGCATCGCCTGCACGGCGCTGTCATGGCGCTGCTTCTGGATGTCGGCGAGCTGGGCATAGTACACCTGCCACGCTTGGCGCCGGGCCTTCGTGGCGTCGTCCTCGCCTTCCCCCGGGTGAGCGGCATCCGATGGGGATGGCAGGGTGTTCGGCGCGACCTGATCCGCCAGCGGGTTGGGAGCCGTGCCCGGGAGCTTCGCAGCGCCAAGCCTGGCAAGCACCACGCCATCGTCCGGCGCGCCCTCAAGTACGGCAGCCTTGCCCGCCTCCCCGCGCTTGGCCTCGGTTGCTTCCCGCGCGAGGATGGCTTGGGCGCGGAGATGGTAGGTGTAACCGGCCGCGCCGAGGACCGCGCATGTGGCCCCGATGCCAATCCA
Source organism: uncultured Acetobacteraceae bacterium (assembly GCA_964236415.1). Classification (GTDB taxonomy): domain Bacteria; phylum Pseudomonadota; class Alphaproteobacteria; order Acetobacterales; family Acetobacteraceae; genus CAHJXG01. The sequence goes on from CAXSEX010000486.1 coordinate 1,675, forward strand.
GATCGGAACGCGGTTCAAGCGGCGCACGCCAGGCCCGCGCTTCGGATGCACCGGCAGCAGGGACGGCGAGCCGTTTGGATCGTTCATGGAACCGCTCATGACGCCACCCCTGCCGACCGCACGGTGAAGGGGCCGCCCGCTTGAAGCGCCCCGGCCTTGTTCCGGGCGAAGAAGCGGCTGCCCTCGATGGCGCCGCCGTCAATCGCCAGGCGCACCAGGTTGCCGGCGTCCATTGGCGTGATCCAATAGCGCACGCGCCGCGCGCCAGGGGGCGCAGCTCCGCCCGCGTCCACGGTCGCGAAACCGCGCTTGCGCAAGGCGGTCGTCAAGACCGGCGTGAGCGCGTCGCCGGCCTGATCGGGAGCCAACGGGTCAAGGGCCAGCGTCGTGGTGGCGGGCGGCAGGCGGGACGCCATGAAGTCGGCGATGCACGCGGCAAGCACAGCCGCATCGGCCGGCGCGGCAAGCGGCGCGACATAGGAGGTGTTGAGATCGCCCGCACAGCCAGCCAGGCCAAGCCCCGCAAGCAGGGGCAGCACGAAGCGCCAGCGCGGCATCATCGCGACCTTTCCCGCGTGATGGTGACGCGCGTCTCGCCACCCCCCACGCCAGACACCAGCGCCGCTTTCGACAGCACGCTATCGACCACGAACCGGTTGCCCATCTGGCGGTAGTTCACGAACTGGGTGCTGGGCTTCGAGAACCACCCGCCGTCATCCGCCAGGGCAACCAGCGCCGGAGCTTCGGCCCGCATGGAGGACGGCGTGAACTCGATGAACGTCTTGAACCCATCGGTATAGACACGGACGGGCTTCCACGCCGGATTGTCGCCGGACAGGCGGAACCCGAAATCAAGGTCCGCCGCACTCTCCCCCGTCGCCATAGTCGATGCGCCGGCACCGAACGAGGCATTGAGCTGGTAGGCGCCCCATGCCGCTTGCGCGTCGTCGGGATAGTTGAACGCCACGCGGGGCATCCACTGCCTTTGTGTCGAGACGAGCTTGATCGTGTAAACCCGGCGGTTCGTGCTTAGCATCATGTTGGTGACGAGGCCGGCGTCGGTCGGCTTGATTAGAACCAGCGTGGTGCGCGTCGCGCCGTCGCCGGCCATCCCCGGCATGACCTTCCAGCGCACGTTGTCCCCGAGCGTGACCGGCGGCTGCACGACCTCCCCGGGTTGCAGCTCCAAGGCGCACACCATCAGCGGCGCACAGACGACGGATGGCATGGTCGCGCCATAAAGGTAGCGCACCACGCCGTCCTCCCCGGTCACTGGCATCTGCCGCCGGTTCTGCCAGCGCCGCGCCAAGGCCGCGCCATGGGCTTCCTTGGCGTCCAGCGGAGCGGAGGGCGACACCACGGTAAGGTGCGGCGGCATGGAAGCCGGGACCGGGCCAACTCCCCCAGGCGCCGCAGCGGCCTGGCCGGCATGGGTGGCCGCCGCGGCGCCCGCGCTGGCGTCCGAGGGACCGGCGTTCGCCGCCGCAGCTGCGGCGGCCTGCGCCTGGACGATGGCCGGAACCTGCGTCACCTGGGCATGGGCGGCGGCCGGAAGGGCAACCAGCATGGCGACGCCGAAAGCTGATGTCCTCACGACCTCGCTCCTATGATGTCCAGCCGTTGCCATTCGATGGTTTCAATGAACAGGCCGATGGGATTGGCGAGGATCGTGGCGTCGTCGGCCGGCGGGTTGACGCTGATCGTGACGACGCCGCGGTAGTCCTCCTTCGGCAGCAGCGACCCGTCCCGGCCGCGGTGGTTCTCCGTCCACTGGATTTGCCAAGCGCCGGCCGACAGCGGGATCACCGAGTTGACCTGGACGCCGACCGTTTCTGTCCTGGCGCGCTCAAACGGGCTGTTGGCCGCATAGTTGTACCGGCGCGCAATGATGAACGGCTCGACGCGCAATCGAGGCTGTTTTCCGGC
>CAXSEX010000487.1:0-3591 GCA_964236415.1 uncultured Acetobacteraceae bacterium
GTGGGTGCGCCAGGACGGCAAGCTGCGCCCGGCGAGTTGGCCGGAGGCGTTCGGTGCAATCGCGACCAAGCTCAAGGGCCTGCCCGGCGACCGCATTGGCGCGGTGGCAGGCGACCTGTGCGATGCCGAGAGCATGGTGGCGCTGAAGGACCTGATGGCATCGCTCGGCTCGCAGAACCTGGATTGCCGGCAGGACGGCGCGGCGCTGGAAGGCGGGCGGCGGGATTTCTACACATTCAACACCACGGTCGCCGGCATCGAGGACGCGGACGCCATCCTGCTGATCGGCAGCAACCCGCGGCGCGAGGCGCCGGTGCTGAACGCCCGCATCCGCAAGCGGCTGAACCAGGGTGGCTGCCCGGTCGCCTATGTCGGGCAGCCGGCGGACCTGACCTACGCGGCGCGGCACCTGGGCGAGGGCATGGCCGGCATGGTCATCGTCGGGCAGGGCGCGCTGCGCGGGGCGGACGGCGCCGCGGTGCTGGCGGCGGCCTGGGCGCTCGCCGCGTCGGCCGGGGCGCTGACGCCCGAGTGGCACGGCTTCAACGTGCTGCACACCGCCGCGGCGCGGGTAGGTGCGCTTGACCTCGGCTTCCTGCCGGGGCCGGGCGGCAAGGCGTTGCCCGCGATGCTGGGCGGCGGCACGGACCTGCTGTGGCTGCTGGGCGCGGACGAGTTCGACACTGCCGCCATCGGCGCCGACACGTTCGTCGTGTACCAGGGCCACCACGGCGACCGCGGCGCCGCCCGCGCCGATGTCATCCTGCCCGGTGCTGCCTACACGGAAAAGGGCGGCACCTACGTGAACACGGAAGGCCGGGTGCAGCGCGGCTACGTCGCGACGCAGCCGCCGGGCGAGGCACGGGAGGATTGGGCCATCCTGCGCGCCTTCAGCGCCGTGATCGGCAAGCCGCTGCCCTACGACGACATTCAAGGCGTGCGGGACCGCCTGGCCGCGGTGAACCCGGTGTTCAAGACGGTGCAGGAACTGCCGCGCCGCGGCTGCACGGACCAGGCCGGGCCGTCCGGCGACCCGGCGGGCGCGGGCCGTGAGCCGCTGCAGCCGGCGGTGGCCAACTACTACCAGACCAACGCCATCAACCGTGCCAGCGCCACCATGGCCGAATGCACACGCACCTACGCGGCCCCGATGCTCCAGGCGGCGGAGTAAAAGGCGGTGAGCGGGTTCATCGCCACGCCCTTCGGCACCCTGTTGCTGACCGTCGCGCAAACGCTGGCGATGCTGGTGCCGGTGCTGATGAGCGTCGCCTACCTCACCTTGGCCGAGCGCAAGGTGCTGGCGGCGATGCAGGCGCGCAAAGGCCCCAACGTGGTGGGGCCGTTCGGCTTGTGGCAGCCCTTCGCCGACGCGCTGAAGATGCTGACCAAGGAAACGATCATCCCCACGGGGGCGAACCGCATCCTGTTCGTCATAGCACCCTTGCTGACCATGACGCTGGCGATGATCGCCTGGGCCGTGATCCCGGTGAACGACGGCTGGGCGGTGGCGGACATCAATGTCGGCATCCTGTACCTGTTCGCGATCAGCAGCCTCGGCGTGTACGGCATCGTCATCGCCGGGTGGGCCAGCAACTCGAAGTATGCGTTCCTGGGCGCGCTGCGCTCGGCGGCGCAGATGGTGAGCTACGAGGTCAGCATGGGCTTCGTCATCGTCACCGTGCTGCTCTGCGCCGGCAGCCTGAACCTGACGGACATCGTGCGGGCGCAGGAGCACGTGTGGTTCTTCATCCCGCTGTTCCCGATGTTCATCGTGTTCTTCATCTCGATCCTGGCCGAAACCAACCGCGCGCCGTTCGACCTGCCGGAAGGCGAGAGCGAGATCGTGGGCGGGTTCCACGTCGAGTACGGCGCGATGACCTTCGGGCTGTTCTTCCTTGGCGAGTACGCCAACATGATCCTGATGTCGGCGATGACGACGATCCTGTTCCTTGGCGGCTGGCTCAGCCCGATCCCGTTCCCACCTTTCACCTGGGTGCCCGGCCCGATCTGGTTCATCCTTAAGATTTGCCTCGTGTTGTTCATGTTCGTCTGGGTGCGGGCGACCTTTCCGCGTTTCCGCTACGACCAGTTGATGCGGCTCGGCTGGAAGGTGTTCCTGCCGCTGTCGCTCGGCTGGCTGATCCTGACCGCAGGCGTGCTGCTGGCCATGGGCTGGCTGCCCGGCACGCCCCCGGCCTGACCCTTGCTCTCTCGCGCGGCGGGGCTTAAGCCGCCGGGCAGATTAGGAACCGACCTATGGCCTTCCTCGACCGCACCGCACGCAGCTTCCTGCTCGGCGAGTTGCTTTCCGGCATGTCGCTGACGCTGAAATACTTCTTCCGGCAGAAGGCGACCATCAACTACCCCTATGAGAAGGGGCCGATCTCGCCACGCTTCAAAGGGGAGCACGCGCTGCGCCGCTACCCCAACGGCGAGGAACGCTGCATCGCCTGCAAGCTGTGCGAGGCCGTGTGCCCGGCGCTCGCCATCACGATCGAGGCCGAGCCGCGCGACGACGGCAGCCGGCGCACCACGCGCTACGACATCGACATGACGAAGTGCATCTACTGCGGCTTGTGCGAGGAAAGCTGCCCGGTGGACGCCATCGTGGAAGGCCCGAACTTCGAGTTCGCCGTCGAAACCCGGGAGGAGCTGCTTTACAACAAGGAGCGCCTGCTTTCGAACGGCGACCGGTGGGAGAGCGAGCTGTCCAAGCGGCTTGAGCTTGACGCGCCTTACCGCTAGGTCCCTCCGATGCCCTACCGCCAGGTTCCTTGAATGATCGTCACTGCCGCCTTCTACCTGTTCTCCGCCATCCTGCTCGGGTCGGCGGCTGCCGTCGTGACCTCGCGCAACCCCGTGCATTCCGTGCTGTTCCTGATCCTGGCGTTCTTCAACGCCGCCGCGCTGTTTCTGATTGCCGGCGCCGAGTTCCTGGCGATGATCCTGGTGATCGTCTATGTCGGCGCGGTCGCGGTGTTGTTCCTGTTCGTCGTGATGATGCTGGACGTGAACTTCGGCCAGCTGCGGGAAGGCTACCAGCGTTACCTGCCGGTCGGCGCGACCGTGGGCGCCGTGCTGTTCGGCGAGTTGGCGCTGGTGCTGGGCGGCTGGCGGTTCGCGCCGCAGGCCGCCTCGGCGCTGCGGCTCAGCAGCACGCCCGCGGGCATCAGCAACACCCAGGCGCTGGGCCGGCTGATCTACACCGACTACATCTTCCTGTTCCAGATGGCCGGGCTGATCCTGATGGTCGCGATGATCGGCGCCATTGTGCTGACCCACCGGGAGCGCGCCACCAGCCGCCGCCAGAACATCGCCCGGCAGAACGCGCGCCAGGTGTCCGACACGCTGGAGATCATGCCGGTCGGCTTTCGCGCCGGCACGGATGTCACCGGCATCATCCGCCCGAAGCGCGAGCCGGAGCCGGTGCTGGCCGACGAGCCGCACACCCACGGCGTCGGCCTGCCCGGCCCCGGAGAGCACGGATGACCACCATCGGCGTCGGCCACTACCTCACGGTGGCGGCGATCCTGCTGGTGCTCGGCATCTTCGGCATCTTCCTGAACCGCAAGAACGTCATCGTCATCATGA
>CAXSEX010000488.1:0-3587 GCA_964236415.1 uncultured Acetobacteraceae bacterium
GGCAAGATCGTGCCGAGCCGCATCACCGCGGTGTCCGGCAAGAAGCAGCGCGAGTTGGCCAACGCCATCAAGCGCGCCCGCTTCCTGGCGCTCCTGCCCTACGTCGTGGCCTGAGGGGCGGGGATCATGGCAGCCGTTGAACTGATCCTGTTGCAGCGCGTGGATAAGCTGGGGCAGATGGGCGAAGTGGTGAAGGTCAAGCCGGGCTATGCCCGCAACTTCCTGCTGCCGCAGAAAAAGGCGCTGCGGGCCAACAAGGCGAACCTGGCGGCCTTCGAGGGCCAGCGCGCCCAGCTTGAAGCGCAGAACCTGAAGCGCCGCGAGGAGGCCGAGCGGCTGTCGGAGCGGATGGCCGGGCTGTCGGTGGTCATCATCCGGCAGGCGGGGGAAAGCGGCTCGCTGTACGGGTCGGTGTCGGCGCGCGACATCTCCGACGCCACCACGGCGGCGGGGCTGACGGTCAACCGGAACCAGGTGGTGCTCGACCAGCCCATCAAGACGCTGGGCCTCACGGCCGTGAAGCTGGTGCTGCACCCCGAGGTCAGCCTGCCGATCACGGTCAACGTCGCCCGCAGCACCGAGGAAGCCGAGAAGCAGGCCCGCGGCGAGCAGGTCGGCCTGGCCGGCGAGGAAGAGGTCGAGCCGGACGAGGTGCTGGAGTTCGGCGCCGCCTTGGCGGAAGCCGGCGGCGACCGCGACCGCGACCGCCAGTGATCCCATGCCAGTGATCCAACGCCGATAAGAAGGCTCTGCCCCCTGCGGCGCCGGCCCTTCCCCCTTCGGGAGCGGCCGGCGTCGTCGTTTGTAACCCGGGCCGCTTCGGGGCAGGCTGCAACGGATGATCCTGCGCACCCTCCTGGACGGCCTCATCCGGCGTTTCCTGGTCATCGGCAGCCTTTCGGTCCGCTATCCCGACGGGCACACCTCCTTCCACCAAGGGCCGCAGCCCGGCCCCAGCATCGCCTTCCACGTTTCCGACTGGCGGGCGGTCCGCCGCATGGCGACGAACCCGGCCCTGGCCTTCGGCGAGGGTTACATGGATGGCGCGATCACCCCCGTGGGGTGCGGCATCTACGACGCGCTCGACCTGCTGCTGGCCAACATCGCGGCGGGCGGGCGGCAGCCGGTGATGGCGGCGCACGCGCTGCTGGGGGCCGCCGTGAAGCGTTGGGCGCAGTTCAACCGGGTTCGCCGGGCCGCGCGCAACGCGGCGCACCATTACGACCTGAACGGCCGGCTGTATGCCCTGCTGCTGGACGACGACCGCCAGTATTCCTGCGCCTACTTCCGCACCGGGCAGGAAACGCTGGAAGAAGCGCAGGCGGCGAAGAAGCGGCACATCGCCGCGAAGCTCTGCCTGCAGCCGGGCCTGCACGTGCTGGACATCGGCTGCGGCTGGGGCGGCCTGGCGCTGACGCTCGCGCGGGAGCATGGGGTGCGCGTCACCGGCGTCACGCTGTCGCAGGAGCAGCTTGCCACCGCCCGCGCCCGGGCGCGTGAGGCGGGCCTTGCCGGCCAGGTGCGGTTCGAGCTGCTGGACTACCGCGCGCTGCGCGGCACCTATGACCGCATCGTCTCCGTCGGCATGTTCGAGCATGTGGGCATCAGCCACTACCGGCACTTCTTCCAGGCCCTGTGCCGCAGCCTGGCGCCGGGCGGGGTGGCGCTGGTGCATTCCATCGGGCGCAGCCACGGCCCGGCGGTCACCAACCCCTGGCTCGCCAAGCACATCTTCCCCGGCGGCTACTCCCCGGCGCTCAGCGAGGTGATGCCCGCCGTCGAGCGGTCCGGCCTCATCGCCACGGACATCGAGGTGCTGCGCCTGCATTACGCGGAAACGCTGCGCCATTGGCGGCGGCGCTTGTCGGCCCAGCACGGTGCCGTCGCGGCGCTCTACGACGAGCGGTTCTGCCGCATGTTCGAGTTCTACCTGTCCGGCGCGGAGCTTGCCTTCCGGCACAAGGGGCACATGGTCTGGCAGATGCAGCTGGCCCGGCGAACGGACGCCGTGCTGCCCACCCGGGACTACATGGCGGACGCGGAGCGCCGGGTGGCGCGCGTACCACAACCGGTATGATCTCCGACGCGGCGCAAGAGTTGTCCCCCTGATCCACAGGTATCCACAGGGTCGCCACCCTGCCCGGCGCTTTCGGGTTGGGCTAGGATGCAGGCCACATGAACAGCATCGACCCGCCGCTGCTTGGCCTTTCGCAACGCCATCCCCCGTCCAACGACCGGGCGGAGATGGCGCTGCTCGGCGCGCTGCTGGCCAACAACAAGGCGTATGAGCGGGTCAGCGAGTTCCTGTCGCCGGAGCACTTCTCCGATGCCGTGCACGGCCGCATCTACCAGGCCATCGTGCGGCGGGTGGAGGCCGGGCAGCTTGCCGACGCGGTGACGCTGAAGGCGGAGTTCGAGCATTCGGGCCTGCTGGACGAGGTGGGCGGCACCAAGTACTTCGCGGACCTGCTGACGGCCATGGTCGGCATCATCAACGCCGGCGAGTATGGCCGCGCCGTGCACGACGCCTGGCTGCGGCGCCAGCTGATCGAGATCGGCGAGGTCGTGGTCAACAACGCCTTCGGCGCCGAAGCGGAGCTGGACGGGCGCCAGCAGATCGAGCTGGCGGAAAGCTCGCTGTTCCGCCTGGCGACCCAGGGCGGCAACGACGGCGGCTTCGTCACCTTCGAGCGCGCGCTGACCGACGCGATCCTGGGGGCGGAGCGGGCGTTCCGGCGGTCGGGCCATGTGAGCGGGCTGACGACGGGGCTGCGCGACCTCGACAAGAAGATCGGTGGGCTGCACACGTCCGACCTGATGATCCTGGCCGGGCGGCCCGGCATGGGCAAGTCCGCACTCGCCACCAAGATCGCCTTCGGCGCCGCGCACGCCTTGGCGCGGGAAGCGCGGGCGGAGGACCCGAGTAGCCTGCCGAAGGGTTCGGTTGCCATATTCAGCTTGGAGATGAGTGCCGAGCAGTTGGCGACGCGGTTGCTCGCCGAGGAATCGCGGGTCAGCGGCGACCGCATCCGCCGCGGCGAGATCGGCCAGAAGGATTTCGACCGCTTCGTGCAGGTCAGCCGCGAGATCGCCGGGTTGCCGCTGCACATCGACGACACCCCGGCCATCACGCTGTCCGCGCTGCGCACCCGCTGCCGGCGGCTGAAGCGGACCAAGGGGCTGAGCCTGGTCGTCATCGACTACCTGCAACTGATGCGCCCGAGCGTCGGCACCAAGCCGGAAAGCCGGGTGCTGGAGATCAGCCAGATCACCCAGGGCCTCAAGGCGATTGCCAAGGAGCTTGAGGTGCCGGTGCTGGCGCTGTCGCAGCTGTCCCGCGCGGTGGAAAGCCGGGAGGACAAGCGCCCGCAGCTGTCCGACCTGCGGGAAAGCGGCACCATCGAGCAGGACGCCGACATGGTGCTGTTCATCTACCGCGACGAGTACTACCTGCAGCAGCGCGTGCCCAAGCAGATGGCGTTTGACAGCGAGGACAAGTTCCAGTCCGCTTTGGACAAGTGGCAGCGCGACATGGAGCAGGTGCACAACAAGGCCGAGATCCTGATCGAGAAGCAGCGGCACGGCCC
>CAXSEX010000489.1:0-3584 GCA_964236415.1 uncultured Acetobacteraceae bacterium
AAGGCGCTCGCCTTCGCCGCCTTCCTGCCGCTCGCGCTCCGCACCCGCCTCCGCCCAGCGGAGCGCCAGGAGGTCGAGTTCGCCCGCCTCCTCGTCCAGCCCGTCTTGCCAGCCCTCCGGCGGCCGGTTCAGCCCCGGGATCTCCAGCGTGCCGTGGCGCAGCACGTGGCGGTAGACCGCCTCGGCGCAGCGCTGCGGCAGCAGGCCGCGTGCGCCCGGGCGGACAAAGCCGCGGGCCACCGCAAGCTCGGCAATGTGCTCGCGCAGGCGGTCCGTGTCCGCCAGCCCGGTGCATGGCTGTGGTGGCGCCGCCGTGCGCCCCGGCCCGCCGGCTGTTCTCGCCTGCACCGTCAGCTCCTCCAATCCAGTCCCGCTCCAGGTCGCAGCGATAGGCCGCGGCGATGGCAGCTCGCGCTGGGCGCATCCGCCGCCCGGAGCCGCGTTCCAACGGTTGATCCGCGTGCGACCGGCTTGGCCAGGACGTCAAAGCGGCGGTGCGCTATCCGACCGGGGGCGGGTTGCGTTCGGCAAATCCTGCCTGATGCCAATAAGGATAGGGCAGCGGCCGGGCGCTGACGACGTCGAGCCTCGCGACCTGCTCGGGTGTGAGGCTCCAGCCGACAGCCCCCAGGTTCTGCCGCAACTGCGCCTCGTCCCGGGCGCCGACGATCACGTTGGCAACCGTCGGGCGTTGCAGCAGCCAGTTGAGCGCCACCTGCGGCACGGCCTTGCCGGTCTCCTCGGCAACGGCCAGCAGGGCATCAACCACGTCGTGAAGGTAGCTCTCCTCCACCTGCGGACCCTGCTCCGCCGTGACGTGCAGGCGCGAGTTCGCCGGAAGCGGCTGGCCCCGGCGGATTTTGCCGGTCAGGCGTCCCCAGCCCAGCGGGCTCCAGACCACGGCGCCGACCCCCTGATCCAGCCCCAATGGCATCAGCTCGGCCTCGTAGTCACGCCCGACGAGCGAATAGTAGGCTTGGTGCGCCACGTAGCGCGGCAGCCCATGGCGCTCGGCCGCGGCCAGGGACTTCATCAGGTGCCAGCCCGAGAAGTTGGAACAGCCGACGTAGCGGATCTTGCCGGCGCGGACCAGGTCGTCGAGCGTGCCCAGCGTTTCCTCGACCGGGGTCACGGCATCGAAGCCGTGGAGCTGGAACAGGTCGATGTAATCGGTGCGCAGGCGCTTGAGCGCCCGCTCGCAGGCATCGATCAGGTGGTGACGCGAGGAGCCGACGTCGTTGATCCCGTCCCCGGAACGGAACGTCGCCTTGGTCGAGATGATGACCTGCTGCCGGCGGCCCGCGATGGCCTGGCCCAGGATCTCCTCGGCCAAACCGCCGGAATAAACGTCCGCGCTGTCGAACATGGACAATCCCGCCTCAAGGCAGATGTCCACCAGCCGTGTTGCCCCTTGGGCGTCAGTCGATCCCCACGCCTTGAAGAAGTCATTGCCGCCGCCGAACGTGCCCGTGCCGAGGCTCAGTGCCGGCACTTTAAAACCCGATTGCCCCAGGCGCCTGAATTCCATTCTGTCCTCCGACATGCGGTGCGATCTGTGCGGCTGTCACCAATGCCGCCAAGATCAGGTGGGCGAGGCGGAACGCAAAGCTTTCCGCGGCTTCCCAAAGGAAAGGCGCTGGCGCCCCTCCGGTTCCGTCGTTCTCCGCAGCAAGATGCACGGTGCCGCCAGTCAGCCGTGTTGCATGGGCCGGGGATGCGGGTGCAGCAGCGCCAAGCGGAACACGGTCTGGAGCGTGAGTGCGGCCAGGGTCGCCAAGGGCGTGAGCCAGGTCGTCCGGCTGCCGCGCTGGCGCAAGCTGGCGTCATGCTCGCGCCAGCTGCGGAGCAGCGCTCCCAGCGAGTTGGTGGGCTTGTGCTTCTGCTTGGGAAGGTGGCGGCGGCGGTGCTGGTTCAGCTTGAAGGGCAAGACGGGCATGCGGGGTCAGGGCAGTCAGGTCGGGGCGGAGCCTCCCACGCCGCGCCGGTCCCGGACGCCACTGGGGGACGCCACTGGACGGGTCCCATGCAACAAGGTCGCACTTGCTCCTGGCGGCGCGCTAGACTCCCACTCGGGACAGCGTATGCTCTGGTGTCCTGCTCATGAAAGCGCAGGAGGCGGACGGTATCTGGGCGGCAAGCAAGAATGCGACTTCGCGCACGATGAAAAGAGTCATGGTCTTGCCCGAGTTGGTGGTTGTGCTTGGCCTTGAAAAACTTGCGCGACACGCTCCTACTGCGCCACCGGCTCAAGCCGGCCTTCGTCGTCCCGGACCCGACTACAGGTATGCCAGGGGGTCACCCCGGATGCCTTAACAAGCAACAACAAGGAGGAATCATGCCAAATTGCCCTGAAACAGCCCGGCCGCGGGTCCCGCGTCCGCTCGCGCTTGGCATCGCTACGGCCGCCGCACTTTGGGCGGGCGCGTCTGATGCGCGGGCGGCCGGCTGTGAAGGCTTGAGCGTGCTTTCATTGCCGGACACAACCGTGATCTCGGCTGAAAAGGTGTCCGCGGGTGGGCTGACCGTTGCTCCCGGCCAAGACGTTCCGGACCTCCCCGCCTTCTGCCGCGTCGTCGGCACCATCCGCCCGACTGCGGACTCCGACATACGTTTCGAGGTGTGGCTGCCCAGTTCCAGCTGAAGTGGCCGCTACCAGCAAGTCGGCAATGGCGGGCTTGCCGGCTCGATCCCATACAACCTCATGGCATCTCCGCTGCAACGCGGGTATGCCGTGGCCGCGACGGACGACGGCCACCAAAGCAGCGCGCTCGATGGATCGTGGGCCCTTGGGCATCCCGAAAAGGTCAAGGACTTCGGCTACCGGGCGGTGCACCTGACGAGCGAGGTCGCAAAGCGTCTGGTGGATGCCTTCTATGGCCGCTCCGCACACCATGCCTACTTCGTCGCCTGTTCCGAGGGGGGGGCGCGAAGCGCACATCGAGGCGCAACGCTACCCCGACGACTTCAATGGCATCCTTGTTGGTTCGCCCGCCAACTATTGGACTGACCTCATGGTCCGGTTCCTGTGGGATCAGCGTGCGCTGCTCGATCAGCCCGCGAGCTATATCCCGCCCAGCAAGCTGCCGGCCGTGCAGGCCGCGTCACTTGCTGCCTGCGACACGCGCGACGGCAGCAAGGATGGCGTCGCCGCCAACCCAAGTGACTGCCGTTGGGACCCAGCGGCCCTTCTCTGTCCCACGGACGCAGACAGCGACTCCTGCTTGACCGCGCCGCAGGTGGCAGCGCTTCGTGCCATATACGCCGGGCCCAGCAACCCGCAAACGGGTCAGCAGATTTCGACGGGCTACGAACGCACGGGCGAGAACAGCTTGAACTGGAACGCCTACATCATCGGCACCGTGCCCGGGGACGCACTGCAGCTTCTCTTCTCCACCCAGTTCTACAAAGATTTCGTGTTCGAGGACGCGAGTTGGGATTACCACACCTTCGACTTCGACCATGACGTTGCTTTCGCCCGTGAGAAGCTCGCATCCACGCTGGATGCGACGAACCCTGACCTGCATGCATTCGTAACCGGGGCAGATTCCCGGGCGAGGTGGTTGCGCTGAGGGTGCGGGCGTGAT
>CAXSEX010000490.1:0-1062 GCA_964236415.1 uncultured Acetobacteraceae bacterium
TCCAGCGGGTGGATGGGCATGGTGAAGAAGCCAAGCTGCATGACGACCTCCGGTTCTTGTCGTTGCTGCACTATAGGCCGGCCCAGGCGCCCCCGCGCACTACCGATTCTGCGCGGGGACATCAGGCGGGGTGATGGCCCTACCCCGCCTTCGCCGCCCAGAACGCCGGCAGCCAGCTGCAGTCGCGCCCGTCCCACCCGGCTTCGCTCGCCTCGCCGAAGCACGCCAGCGCCTGCGCGGCGACCGGGAGTTCGACGCCGCGCGACCGGCCTTCCTCCACCATCGTGCGGAGGTCTTTCCGAATGGAGGCGATGTCGAACGTGGTCGGCCCTGGCTCCTGCCCGGCCAACGTCGCGGCCAGCGCCGGGCCGCGCACCTTCAGGACGGCGGGGGCGCCGGACGTGTCGGAGAAAAAATCCACAAGCCAGGACGGGTCGAGCCGGAGGTGGCGCACCAAGGCGTTCGCCTCGCCGAACGCCTGCCAGAACACCAGCAGCGGCAGGTTGACCGCGAGCTTCAGCGCAGCGCCGGCGCCGTGCGGGCCGACATGCTCGACCCGGCGGCACATCAGGTCCAGCACCGGGCGCGCCCGCGCGACGTCGGCCGCCTCGCCCCCCGCCATGCCGAGCAGCTTGCCCGCACGGGCCGGCCCCGTGGTGCCGCCGACCGGGCACTCGACCGCCGCCCCGCCCCGCCCGGCGATGGCCTCGGCCAGCGCGACCTGCGTTTGGGGCCGCAGCGTGCTCATCTCGATGATCAGCTTGCCTCCGAGGCCGGCTGCGAGGAGGCCGTCGGCGCCGTGGAACACCGCTTCCGCCGCCGCGTCGTCGAACAGGCTGGTCACGATCACGTCGGATGCGTCCGCGAGCGCGCGGGGCGTCGCGGCGACCGGCAGCCCCGTCGCCTCCGCCCGGGCGCGGGTGCGGTTCCACGCTACGACCTCGGCGCCGGTCTCCACCAGCCGCGCCGCCATGGCGGTCCCCATCTTGCCGATGCCGGCGATGCCGATGCGCATGGACGTCGTCCTTCGCCAGCAGGGGTTCGTAACTCCCTCGACGCAGC
>CAXSEX010000490.1:1072-3567 GCA_964236415.1 uncultured Acetobacteraceae bacterium
GGTGCGGTTCCACACCGTGGGCGCGTGGCCCGTCTCCGCCAGGCGCGCGGCCATCGCGGCGCCCATCTTCCCCATTCCAGCAAAGCCGATGCGCATGGACGTTCCCCGCCGTTGCAGCCTAACGTTGTTTGGCCTGGCGATTCACGCCCTGACTGTTCCAGTCGGAGCGATCGCAGACCGATGACCGTTCGACAGGCATAATGGGGAGCAAGGCCATGGAAAGAAAAGCCGGTGTCGTCGGACTGGGCATCATGGGCGGCGCCATGTCCGCAAACCTCGTCGCCAGCGGGTGGGAGGTCCACGGCTACGATCCCGACGGAAGGGCGCGGGAGGCCGCCGCCGCGTCCGGCGTGGCCGTCCACGACGACCTCGCGGCACTGGTCCACGCCGTGCCGGTGCTCATGACCAGCTTGCCCACGCCGTCCGCCCTGCACGCCTGCGCCGCCGCCATCGCCGCCGCGGGGGCGTCGCGCCGGATCGTGGTGGAGGCGAGCACCATGGCGCTCGACGACAAGCTGCGCTTCGGGGCGGCGCTGGAAACGGCGGGGCACATTCCGCTGGATTGCCCGATCAGCGGCACCGGGGCGCAGGCCAAGACCCGCGACCTCGTGATCTATGCCAGCGGCGACCCGGACGCGGTCGCGGCGGTGCAGCCCTTCTTCGGCGCCTTCGCCCGGGCGGCGCACGACCTCGGCGCCTATGGCAACGGCAGCCGCATGAAGTACGTGGCCAACCTGCTGGTCGCGATCCACAACGTCGCCTCCGCGGAAGCCATGGTGCTCGGCATGAAGGCGGGGCTTGATCCGCGGCAGGTCGTGGAGCTGGTCGGCGGCGGCGCCGGCACGTCGCGCGTGTTCGAGCTGCGGGCGCCGATGATGGCGGCGGGCGAGTACGAGCCGGCGACGATGAAGGTCTCGGTCTGGCAGAAGGACATGGCCATCATCGGCCAGTTCGCCTCAAGCCTCGGCGTGCCGACGCCGTTGCTGAGCGCCTGCATCCCCGTGTACGCCAGCGCGATGGCGCTTGGCCACGGCCTGCACGACACCGCGGCGGTGTGCGACGTGCTGGAGCGGATGGCGGCGGTGGAGCGGTAGCCCGCTGACGGCACCCGCTTGCGCCGTCCATCCTGGCGCGCTTACCTGTCAGCCGACAAGTAAGGGTTGCCGATAAGCAAGAGCCGCGACAACCGCGGCCGGGGAACGCCAAATGAGCTCATCCGAGTTGCGTGACGGTATGCGGGTGGACTGGGACGCCGCCATCCCCATGGATGACGGCACCGTCCTGCGCGCCGACGTGTTCCGGCCCCCTGGGGACGGCCGCTTCCCCGTGCTGCTGACCTACGGACCCTACGCAAAGGGGCTGGCCTTCCAGGAGGGCTATCCCAGCGCCTGGGAACGCATGGTGGCGCAACACCCGGACGTCGCGGCCGGATCGAGCAACCTGTACCAGAACTGGGAGGTGGCCGATCCGGAGAAATGGGTGCCGCACGGCTATGCCTGCGTGCGGGTGGACAGCCGGGGCTGCGGGCGGTCGCCGGGCTACGTGGACCACTTCAGCCCGCGCGAAACCCAGGACTTCCACGACTGCATCGAGTGGGCCGGCGTGCAGCCCTGGAGCAACGGGCGCGTCGGGCTGAACGGCATCAGCTACTACGGCATCAACCAGTGGCAGGTCGCGAGCCGCCAGCCGCCGCACCTGGCCGCCATGTGCATCTGGGAAGGGGCGGCCGACTGGTATCGCGACATGACGCACCACGGCGGCATCCTCAGCACGTTCTGGGCCAACTGGTACGACATGCAGGTGAAGACAGTGCAGCACGGCTTGGGCGAGCGCGGCCCGCGCAGCCCGGCCACGGGCGACCTGGTTTGTGGCCCCGACACGCTGGACGACGCGACGCTGGCCACGAACCGCTGCGCGTTCGGTGAGGAGATCCTCGCCCACCCGCTCGACGACGAGTACCACCGCGTCCGCTCGCCCGACTGGTCGCGCGTCACGGTGCCGTTCCTGTCGGCCGCGAACTGGGGCGGGCAGGGGCTGCATCCCCGCGGCAACTTCGAGGGCTACATGCGCGCCGCCTCGAAGCAGAAATGGCTTGAGGCGCACGGCATCGAGCACTGGACACACTTCTACACCGACTACGGCCGCAGCCTGCAGCTCCGCTTTTTCGACCATTTCTTGAAGGATGGCCCCACTTCGGACTGGAACCGGCAGCCGCCCGTCCTGCTGCAGGTGCGCCATCCCGACCGCTTCGAGGAGCGTGCCGAGGCCGCCTGGCCGATCCCCCGCACGCGATGGACCGAGTTCGGCCTCGACCTGCACGGCCACGCGCTAGGGCCGACATCGGAACCGGGGACGCTCGCCTTCGACGCCATGGGCGGAGGCGTCACGTTCATCGCGTCGCCTGCCACCGGGCCGGTGGAGATCACCGGCCCATCCTCGCTCCGCTTGTTCGTTTCGTCGTCCACCGCCGATGCCGACCTGTTCGCCGTCCTGCG
>CAXSEX010000491.1:0-3549 GCA_964236415.1 uncultured Acetobacteraceae bacterium
CGTCGCCGCCGTTGTTGCCGGGGCCGCACAGCACCAGGGTGCGGCACGGCCCGAAGCGCCGCGCCGCGCGGGCGACGGCGCGCCCGGCAGCCTGCATCAGCACGGCGCCGGGCACGCCGGCCCGGGCCGCTGCGGCGTCGGCTTCGGCCATCTCGGCGGGGGTCAGGAGTTCGTGCGTCATGCCCGCCACTGTGCCAGCTTCGCCCCCAGGGGCAAGCGACTCGCGGCTTGCGCCCTCTTGAGCGGTTGGGATTTCGGCATGTCGATCGTGATCACGGTGGCGCAGCAAAAGGGCGGCGCGGGCAAGTCCACGCTGGCGGCCAACCTGGCGGCGGCGCTGGCGGCGGTGCGGCGCGTCGCGGTGCTCGACATCGACCCGCAGCACAGCCTGGCGCGCTGGCACGCGATCCGCATGGCCCGCGCGGCGCCCGCGGCGACGCTGACGTTCTCCGACCGGGCGGGCTGGCGGCTGGCGGGCGAGCTGGACCGGCTGCGGCGCGGGCACGACGTGCTGCTGATCGACACCCCGCCGGTGATCGACGCCGACTCGCGCCGGGCGATCCGCGGGGCGGACCTGGTGGCGGTGCCGGTGCAGCCCAGCCCGCCCGACATCTGGGCGGCGGAAGGGACGCTCAAGCTCGCCGCCGAGGAGAAGCGCCCGGCCTGCCTGGTGCTGAACCGCGTGCCGACCGGGCGCCGGCTGCGCGACACGACGGACAGCGAGCTGCGTGCGCGCGGCCTGGCCGTGCTGCCGGCGGTGCTGGGCAACCGCGCGGTGTTCAGCCACGCCTTCGCCGAGGGCCTGGGCGTGACGGAGGCCGCGCCGCGCAGCCAGGCGGCGGTTGAGCTGCGGGCGGTGCTGGCGGCGATGCTGGCGGAGATCGCATGAGCGCCGTCAGGACGCCGCCCGGCCCGACCGCCACCACGCATACAGGCCAGAGGCGACGAGCACGGCGATGCCCGCGAACTCCCAAGCGCCCGGCGCTTCCCCCAGATCAGGAAGCCCAGCAGCACGTGTAAAAGGATCACGCCACACTCGAAAGGTGCCAACATGTTCGCTTCCCCGCTGCGATAGCCCTCGTCATCGGAAGTTGCGCCACAGCGGAGACGACGCCTACGCCGGTCAAAGCAGCCAGGATGCAGCCGGATGGCATGACTTAGACCGGGATGCACAACAGCCCCAACACGGCACTGCTGCCGAGCGTGAACAGAAGCACGATGATGACGTTACGCTCGTCCGACTGCCCCATGCAGCGGGCGCTGACAGCGGGCCTCCGCGGATTGCCCGTGCTGCTGGTCCAATAGCGCATCAACATCCAAGTACAACAGCGCCAAAGCCTATCCGGGATCACGGGATTCAACTCTGCGCTCTTCCCTCCGCTTGCGGCATGACCACGGCCGTCCTAAACTGACTAAACTAGTCAGTTTAAGGTGATTGATGCCAAAAGCCATGCCGGCCACGCCAGATCCAGCGGCGGCAGCCCTTCCAACATGGAAGCTAGAGGAGGCGAAGGCTCGTTTCAGCGAGGTCGTGCGCCTCGCCCGTGAGCGCGGGCCGCAACGAGTTACGGTACGCGGACAAGATGCGGTCGTCGTGCTTTCGGCAGCCGACTATATGCGTCTGGCGCCGGCTGCGACAAAGCCCACCTTATTCTCCTTGTTTGCGGACAGCCCATTTGCCGCTCTCGAAGATCTCGGCGAGCAACTCGCGCACGAGAAAGCGCCGGTTCGCGATGTGCCAGACTTTTAGCCGATGGATGCAGGCTCGCGCGGCTGGTTGCTCGACACAAACGTGGTCTCCGAGATGAGAAAGGGAGCGCGGGCCAACCCTGCTGTCCGATCCTGGGCCGAGACGGTGCCGCCCATTGCCTGCTTCCTGAGCATGGTCAGCGTCGCCGAAATCCGCATGGGGATCGAACGTGTCGCCGATCCCGGGTTCCGCGGCGAACTGGAAGCCTGGCTTCGCGACGGCGTGCGCGTCTGGTTCGGCGACCGCATCCTCGCTGTGGACGAGGCCGTGCTCCTAGCTTGGCGGCGCCTAGTCGCCGAGGGCCAAAAGGCGCGTTACACGTACTCCCAGCCGGACGCCTTGATTGCGGCAACCGCGCTTGTGCACAGGCTTGGAGTGGTGACGCGCAACGCCGCCGACTTCCAACGGGCCGGCGTCACGCTCTGCAATCCCTGGGCAGAAACGCCCCCCTGACCCGCGCCGCTACGCCAACCCCTTCGAAACCTCCACCACGTCCGGCTCGTCCGGCAGCCGCGCGACGGCGAAGCCCAGGCGGCGCATGAAGGCGAGCATCGGCGCGTTCTCCGCCAGCACCTGCCCGGTGATGCCGGCCATGCCCTGGCTGCGGCCCCAGTCCATCACGCGCTGCATCAAGCGCCGGGCCAGGCCGCGGCCCTTCATGCTGGGTTCCACCACCACGGCGAACTCGCCCGTCTCCGTGTAGGGTTCGCGCACCAGGCGGCACACGCCGACCGTTTCGTCCGTCGCTTCGCGCACGGCGACGAAGGCCATCTCGCGGTCGTAGTCCACCTGGGTCATGCGGGCGACCTGCTCCGGGGACAGGGCGCGGAGCAGGCTGAAGAAGCGGTAGCGGATGTCCTCGGGCGACAGGCGGGCGAAAAAGGCGGAGTGCGCTTCGGCGTCCTCCGGGCGGATCGGGCGGATCAGCACGGTTTCGTCGCCCGCGGCCCAATGCTCCGCGAGTTCCGCCGGGTAGGGCGCGATGGCGAGCTGCGCGGCGTCGCCGGGCGGGCGCAGCGCGATCCAGGCGTCGGCCACCGAAACGCCGGACGGGTCGGCAAACACCGGGTTCAGCTCGACCGCGGCGATTTCCGGGAAGTCGAGCACGAGCTGGCTGATGCGGACCAGGGCGTCGGCCACGGCGTCCCGGTCGGCGGCGGGCTGCTCGTGCGACTCTTCCAGCCCGCGCGCCGCGCGGGTGCGGGCGATCAGGCCGCGGGCCAAGGCGAGGTTGAGCGGCGGCAGGTCGAACACCAGGTCGCCTGCCGCCTCGGCGGCGCTGCCGCCCCCGCCGAAGCCGATGGCCGGGCCGAAGGTCCCGTCGTCCGCCACGCTGACCCGAAGCTCGCGGGCACGGCCGACCTGGCGCTGCACCAGGAAGCCTTTGGCCAGGCCCTCGGCCCCGATGCGCTCGCGGCGGCGGTCGAGCCGGACCGCCGCCGCCCGCACCGCGGCTGCGTCGTGCAGGTCGAGGGTCACGCCGCCGGGGCCGCCCGCCCGGGGCTGCGCGCTGCGCCGCAGCTTGAGCACGGCGGGGAAGCCGAGCAGCCCGGCGGCGTCGGCGGCGGCGTCCGGCGACAGCGCGGGGCGGCTGGGCACCACGGCCATGCCGTAGGCCGACAGCACCGCCAGCGCCTCGTCCTGCAGCAGGCCCGGGCGCCCGTCCCGGCGCACAACCGCGAACAGCGCGCGCACCGCGGCGCGGTCGGGCGCCAGGCTGAGCACCGTGCTGGGCGGCAGTTCGCGGGCGCTGGCGCGGGCGCGCCGCTGCTCCACAAGCTGCCCGAAGCCACGCATCG
>CAXSEX010000492.1:0-3527 GCA_964236415.1 uncultured Acetobacteraceae bacterium
CTGGATGGTCATCGCCATGCTCCCAAGCAGAACCACCCCCTGGCTCAATGCACCATTTAGGGGCGTGCACCAAGCTGACGGCCTGCGCCAACCCGGGATGAGGTTCAACGGATGAGCCGCCGATTGTCGCGGCTTCCGGGCTGCGGAACACTGTCACGCCGGGACGGTTGACGAACCGCCCCGGTGTCCGGCAGCGTCTTCGTGCCGCAACAGCCCGGAACCCCCATGACCCCCATCACCCGACGCGCCGGCCTGAGCCTATCCTTGGGCGCTGCCGCCGCACTGCTTGCCGGCCGGGCCAGCGCAGCCCCCCTGGACGACCTGATCGAGCGGGCGCGCAAGGAGGGCGTGGTCAACAGCCTCGGCATGCCCGACGACTGGGCCAACTGGGAAGCGACCTGGAAGGCGATCACCGCACAATACGGCCTCAAGCACACCGACACCGACATGAGCAGCGCCGAAGAACTGGCGAAGTTCGCCGCCGAGCGCGCCAACGCCTCGGGCGACATCGGCGACGTGGGCTTCGACTTCTGCAGCGTGGCGGTGGAGCGCGGCCTGGCAGCACCCTACAAGCCTACGACCTTCGCCCAAATCCCCGAGTGGGCGCGCGACGCGGAGGGCCGCTGGATGCTGGCCTACACCGGGACCATCGCCTTCGCCGTGGCGGCCGACCTGCCGAACCCGCCGAAGTCCTGGGCCGACCTGCTCACCGGCACCTACAAGGTCGCCACCGGCGACGTGGGCAAGGCGTCGCAGTCCAACGCCGCCGTGCTGGCCTGCGCCATCGCCACCGGGGGCGACGAGCGCCGGCTCGACCCGGCCATGGACCTGTTCGCCAAGCTCGCCCGGCAGAAGCGCCTGCTGACCATCAGCCCCCTGCCCGCCAACATGGGGCGCGGCGAGATCCAGGTGGGCCTGCTGTGGGACTTCAACGCCCTGAGCTACCGCGACAAGGTGGGCGGCGCTCGATTCAACGTGGTGATCCCCGCGGATGGCTCCGTGACCAGCGGCTATTCCACGATCATCAACAAATATGCCAAGAACCCGAACGCGGCGATGCTGGTGCGGGAGTACATCCTCAGCGACGAGGGCCAGGCCAACCTCGCGGACGGCTACGCCCGGCCGATCCGGGTGGACCACCTGACCCTGCCCGACGCCACGAAGGCGAAGCTGCTGCCGGCCGCGCAATATGCCAAGGCCCGGCCGATTAACCCGGAGCTTTGGGCGGAGGGCGCGCGCCGCGTTCCCGCCCTGTGGCAGGAAAAGGTGCTGGCCGAGATGTAGGGCACGGCCCGTGCCCCGTCCCGCCCTCGTGCTCTGGGCGGCGCCGTTCCTGATGGCCGTGCTGGGGTTTGAGGTGCTGCCGGTGTTGTCCGTGCTGGCAGGCAGCTTCAACCGCGGCGGCGAGTGGTCGCTCGGCAACTACGCGGCCCTGCTGTCCAGCCGTTTCTACCGCGGCGCGTTCGCCACCAGCGTCAATCTCTCTCTGCTCACCAGCGCAATCGGCCTCGGCGCCGGCTTGCCGCTGAGCCTTGCCCTGCACCGGCGGTCCGCCCCGGTGCAGCGCCGCTTCCTGACCCTGTTCAACGTCGCCAGCAACTTCGTCGGCGTGCCGCTGGCGCTCGCCTTCACCATCCTCGGGGGCGTGAACGGGGTGGTGACGCTGCTGCTGGTGCGCTCCGGCCTGGTGCAGGACTTCAACATCTATTCGCTGCAAGGCCTGATGCTGGTGTACGCCTACTTCCAGGTGCCGTTCGCCGTCTTGGTGCTGTTCCCAAGCCTCGGCGCGCTGACCCCAGACCTGGCCGAGCAGGCCCGGCTGATGGGCGCGTCCCGCCTCACCTTCTGGCGGCGCATCGGCCTGCCGGTGCTGGCGCCCAGCCTGGTCGGCAGCTTCATCCTCCTGTTCGCCAACGCCATGGGCACCTACGCCACCGCCTACGCGCTGATCGGCGGCGGCGCCAACCTCGTCACGATCCGCATCGGCGAGCTTGTCGCCGGAGACGTGTTCACCGATCCCAACCTCGCCAATGCGCTGGCCGTGCTGCTGGTGCTGGTCCTGCTGCTGCCGCTCATGGTGGATCAGCTTTTGCTCCGTCGCCGTGCCTGAGCGCCTGCACGGCCTCGGCGACCATCTGCTGATCGGCGTCGTCTCGCTGCTCCTGCTGCTTCCGGTGCTGGCGGTCGTGGTCAGCGCGCTGGCGACCGACTGGTACTCGGGGCTGGTGCCCAGCGGCCTGACCCTCCAATGGTTTGCCCGGGTGCTGGTCGAGCCGGCGTTCCAGGCGGCGCTGGCCCGGTCGCTGCTGGTGGCAACCGGCTCGGTCGTGCTGCAAGTCCTGGTGACCGTGCCCGCGGTCCTCGTCGCGCACTGCACCCTGCCCTGGCTTGACCGCTGGATGGAGCGCCTGATGGTGCTGCCCTACGCGCTGCCCCAGGTGGTGCTGGTGGTGGGCCTGCTCGGCCTTTACGCAGGCGGCCCGCTCGCGCTGACCGGCACGCCTTGGATCTTGCTGCTCGGCTACCTGCCGCTGGCGTTCCCGCTGCTTTACCTGCCGCTGAAGAACAACCTGCGGGCGCTGCGGGTGCAGGAGCTGCTGGACGCCGGGCACCTGGTGGGCGCGGGCGACCTGGTGATCGCGCGCCGGGTCATCCTGCCTTGCGTCGCGCCCGGCCTCGCGGTGGGCCTGTCCATGGTGTTCGCGCTCAGCTTCGCCGAGTTCGTCTTTGCCAACCTGCTGGTCGGCGGCAACTTCCAGACGCTGGCGGTTTACCTGTTCGGGCAGCGGCAGAAGATCGGCCAGGTGACGGCTGTGATCGTGGTGATCTACTTCGCCGTCATGTGGCTCTCGACGCTCGCGGCCTTGTCGATGCTGCGCCGGCGGCCCGTTTGAGTTTTGTCGAGGTCCGCGGCTTCGGGAAGGCCTACGGCGCCACGCAGGTATTCGCCGGCGTCGATCTGGACGTGGCTGAGGGCGAGATGTGCATCCTGCTGGGGCCATCCGGCTGCGGCAAGACGACGCTGCTCCGCGCCGTCGCCGGGCTGGTGCGGCCGGACCTTGGACGCCTGGTGATCGCGGGCCGCGACGTGACCGCGGCGGCGCCGGAGGCCCGCGGCGTCGCGATGGTGTTCCAGCACTACGCGCTGTTCCCCAACATGACGGTGCGGCAGAACCTCGCCTTCGGCTTGCAGCAGAAGCGCCTGCCCCGCGCCCGGATCGCCGCAAAGGTCGATGCCGCGCTGGCGCTGATGGAACTCGCGCCCCGCGCCGACGCCCGGCCCGCCGAATTGTCAGGCGGGCAGAAGCAGCGCGTCGCCCTCGCCCGCGCCCTCGTGCTGGAACCCCGCCTGCTGCTGCTGGACGAGCCGCTGTCCGCGCTCGACGCGCAGATCCGCAAGCGCCTGCGCGACGAGCTGAAGCGCCTGCAGCGCGAAACCGGCTTCACCGCCATCCTGGTCACGCACGACCAGGAGGAGGCGCTGGTGCTTGGCGACCAGGTCGCGGTGATGCACGCGGGCCGCATCG
>CAXSEX010000493.1:0-1326 GCA_964236415.1 uncultured Acetobacteraceae bacterium
ACCTCCACCACGCACCGCCAGGTGGCCGCCGCCGTGCTGGGGACGGTGCCGGGCCGCATCCGGCTGCGGCAGTCCGACACCGACCTGGTCGGCCACGACACCGGCGCGTTCGGCAGCACCGGAACCGTGGTGGCGGCCCGGGCGACGGAAACCGCGGCCCTGGCGCTGCGGGACCGAATCCTGCAAGCCGCCGCGGCGCTGACCGGCCATCCCGCGGCGGAGTGCCGGCTGATCGAGGGCGCGGTGCTGTGCGGCAACCGCGCGCTGCCGCTGTCGGACCTGCCCGGCGCCGGCGCGGGCCTCGCGGTCATGCGCAAGGCGGACGCCGCGCCGCGCTCGCTTGCGTTCAATGTGCAGGGCTTCCGGGTTGCGGTGAACCGCGGCACGGGGGAAATCCGAACCTTGCGCAGCGTGCACGCCGCCGACGCCGGCCGGGTGATGAACCCCATGCAGTGCCGCGGCCAGGTGGAGGGCGGCGTGGCGCAGGCGCTCGGCGCCGTGCTGCACGAGGCGCTGCGGATTGGGGACGACGGCGCGGTCAGCAACCCGGCATTCCGACACTACCACATCCCCACCTGGGCCGACGTGCCGCGTACCGAGGTGCTGTTCGCTGACACGTCGGACGCCTTCGGGCCGATGGGCGCCAAGTCCATGAGCGAAAGCCCCTTCAACCCGGTTGGCCCGGCGATGGCCAACGCGCTGGCGGACGCGACCGGCCTGCGCTTCACCGCCCCACCCTTCACGGCGGACCGGGTTTGGGCGGCGCTGGCAGCACGGGACAGCGAGGATTGAGGCCCACGGCGGGGCAGTCAGCGCGGGATCAATCCCATCAGGGGGATGGCGGCTTGCACCTATCTGCACTTGTCTGAGGTAACGAGTTCGGCGGCAGGCGCCCCACTCCTTCGCGATGCCTGCACGCCCTAGGGCATTGCTGCGCAGAATGCCTCTTTAAAGGTCATTTGCCGGCTGGAAGCGCAACTTACCGGGGATTGCTTCATTGCTACGGCCTGATCTGGCCCATAAGAACTGGCCGTGTCACGCGCTGCGGTGCGGCATGGTCGTGGCTGCTTGTCAGCAAGGACCAGGGGCTTGCGCCGCTTTTGGAGCAAAAGATCGTTCATGGCTTACCTCATGCCCTCGGAGTTCGTCACGAAGATGGTGGACGCAGGGGAGTCCAAGATCTTCATGTCAACCCGCGACACGGTGATCAGGGCTTACATGGCGGGCGCCCTCCTGGCGCTTGCCGCCGTGTTCGCCGTCACCGTCACCGTGCAGACCGGCTATCCCATTATCGGGGCCATCCTGTTCCCGGTCGGCTTCTGCATG
>CAXSEX010000493.1:1336-3522 GCA_964236415.1 uncultured Acetobacteraceae bacterium
GCTTTACCTGCTGGGCTTCGACCTCCTGACCGGCGTTTTCGTCCTGGCCCCGCTCGCGCTGATCGACAAGCGCCCCGGCGTCACCATCGGCGGCGTCCTGCGCAACTGGGGCCTCGTCTTCGCCGGCAACTTCTTGGGGGCACTCACGGTCGCCTACATGATGGCGATCGTCTTCACCTTTGGCTTTTCCACCCCGCCCGACAGGGTAGGCACCGTCATCGCCGGCATCGGCGAGGCCCGCACGCTCGGCTACGCGAAGTACGGCGCGGCCGGCATGCTGACGCTTTTCATCCGCGGCATGCTCTGCAATTGGATGGTTTCGACCGGCGTGGTCGGCGCCATGATCTCGACCACCGTGAGCGGCAAGGTCATCGCCATGTGGATGCCGATCATGGTGTTCTTCGCCATGACCTTCGAGCATTCCGTGGTGAACATGTTCCTGTTCCCGTCGGGGCTGCTCATGGGCGGGAACTTCTCGATCCGGGACTACTTGATTTGGAACGAAATCCCGACGGTGCTGGGCAACCTGGTCGGCGGCCTGGCCTTCACCGGCCTGACGCTCTACTCGACTCATGTGAAGACGGGGCGGAAACGAGTGGCCGTCTAATGCCAGCCGCCCTATCGGGCGGCCGGTATCAGAGTCGTTTTTGGCGCGCGGCCGCCCCACCAACCCCACGCGCATACCGGTCAGCCCAAAGGGCTGCCGGTATAACCTGCTTCAGCACCTTGGCAGCCGGGCACCCTGGACGGGAAACACGAGCAAGCGTCCCGCTGGCGCTCAACGCAGCGCCAGCGGCTCGGCCAGGCCCTTAGCTTGCCTTCTGCTTGAGGAAGGCGTGCACAAGGCTGGGCAGGTGGCTGCCGAGCCAGTCACCCACTTCCTGCTCTTCCTTCATCGACTGCTCCAGCACCGCCTTGTCCTCCGACGCGCCAGCCGCATCCGCCAAGGTGAGCAGCACCTTGTAGGAGCCGATCTCGTACGCCTTGAAGCCGACCGCCGCGAGCACGTTCTTCAGCACCTCGTCTGACGACCCGGCATGGACAAAGCCGGCGACGGTGGCAACGGTCCCGGTCACGGCTTCTTTCACCCCAGACTTGCTGGTGCCGTGCTTGGCCAGCAGGTCGTCCAAGCGGGCGGCCTGCGTTTCGGACTGCTTCTTGTCTTCCTGCATTTTCGCGTGCAGCTCGGGGTATGGCTCCATCCGGCCCAGCTCGTTCTGGATGGTCCCGATCGCCTGCGTCTCGACGGCGTGCTGGTTGCGAAGTCCGGTCAGGTAAACGTCCATCGCCGCATTCAGGCCACTCATGCTGTGCTCCATTGTTGACCAGGGCGCAACGTCACGGCCGCCCGGCAGATTTCGATAGACCCCCTCAAAATAGATTGCACTTGCCGTCGGACAATGTGGGCGTATCTCCTTTAGCTACTTTCGCTCAGTGAGCGAGGGCAACGAGGGGCGGCAGCTTGTATGATGAGCCGCCTGCGGCCGGGTCAGACGCCCCGCCGGCAGAACTCGCCAATGGGCTGTCGACCCGTTCCCCCGACGCGCCGCGTCCAGCAGAGAAAAAGCTTCTGTATTCTCTGGTTCGAATGAATGCCGCTTCTGCCAAAGCGGAAATCTTTGCTGGATGCTTCTCTTGAGAGTGCAGGCATCGGGAGGCCATGTTGAGGGCCGCGTCATTGGTATCCCGGACAGGAGACCGCTTCGGCCATGAACAACCCCGCACCGCTTCGCGGCGGCGTCGCTTCCAGGCGGCCGTGCGCATGACCACGGCCTCGTTGCCCGGGACCGCCAAACTGGCCCGCGCCTTGCCGCGTCCCGCCGTGCCGCTGCCGGGCCGGCTGCCGTTCCGCCGGTTCGTCTCGCCGCTGGTCCTCGTGCTGCTGTGGCAGGCCGCCTCATCGTCCGGGCTGCTGTCGCCCCGCACCCTGGCGTCCCCTGTGCAGATCGTGCTGACCGGCTGGGGCCTGCTCGCGTCCGGCGAGTTGCCTTGGCACCTGGCGGTGTCGCTGGCGCGGGTCCTGGCCGGGCTGGCGGTCGGGCTGTCGGTGGGGGCGGGGCTGGCGCTGGCCGCCGGGCTGTCTCGGCTCGGCGAGGACATCGTGGACGCGCCGGTGCAGATGCTGCGCACCCTGCCGTTCCTGGCGCTGGTGCCGCTGTTCATCCTGTGGTTCGGCATCGGCGAGA
>CAXSEX010000494.1:0-3512 GCA_964236415.1 uncultured Acetobacteraceae bacterium
GTCCGTCAGGCCGCAACCGCGGTTTGATCGCCCGGGAATCTGCCCCGGTTACTTGTTCGACACCGCGATCCATAGCGATAGTTGTCGAACAAGCCCTAAGCCGGCATATGCGCCGAGATGTCGTGCGCGCCGTCCCACATCAGCTTCACGGCCACATAGACCACGATCAGCAGGCCACCCCAGGCAATCCAGCGGTAGCGCTCCAGGAGATCGGCCACCAGGCGGGCTGCGACGCCCATCAGCACGACCGAGATGGTCAACCCGAATGCCAGCACCCACGGATGCTCGCGCGACGCCCCAGCGACGGCCAGCACGTTGTCGAGGCTCATGGAAGCGTCGGCCAGGACGATCTGGACAAGCGCCTGCCGCAGGGTTTTCACCGGCGCGCCTGCCGAGGCTGCCTCGCGGCGGGTGCCGCGCAGTTCGCGGTACATCCGCCAGGATACCCACAGCAGCAGCAGCCCGCCGGCGAACAGCAGCCCGACGATGGCCAGCAGGCGCAAGGCGAGCAGCGCGAAGCCGATCCGCAGCACCGTCGCCGCGGCGATGCCGATCAGGATGGCGCGGGACTTCTGCGCGGCTGGCAGCCCGGCCACTGCCATGCCGACCACGACCGCGTTGTCGCCGGCCAGCACCAGGTCGATGAACAGCACCTGGCCGAGTGCCACGAGCTGCGGCCAGATGTCTTCGGCAAGGGTCAATGCAGGCTCCTGGATCGGCGCAAGCCTCTGTGTTGTCATCACGGGCGTGCGGGCGTACTGACAGCAGGCAACTGCAAAGCCCAAGAGGCCCGCCCATGGTTCCCCGCTACTCCCGTCCTGCCATGACCGCGATCTGGGCGCCAGAGAACCGCTTCCGGATCTGGTTCGAGATCGAGGCCCTCGCCGCGGAAGCGATGGCAGCACTGGGCAGCATCCCAGCCGAGGCCGCCCGCACCATACGTGTCCGGGGCGATGCGAAGCTGGCCGCCATCAGCGGGGCCGACCTTGCCCGCATCGACGCCATCGAGGCCGAAACCCGGCACGACGTGATCGCCTTTCTCACTTGGCTGGCCGAGGGCATCGGGGACGATAGCCGCTTTGTTCACCAGGGATTGACCAGCAGCGACGTGCTCGACACCTGCTTCTCCTTGCAGCTCACCCAGGCGGCCGACCTGCTGCTGGCCGACCTCGACGCCCTGCTCGCCGCGCTGAAGCGCCGGGCGATGGAGCACCGGCACACGCTGACCATCGGCCGCAGCCACGGCATCCACGCGGAGCCGACGAGCTTCGGCTTGAAGCTCGCCGGGCACTACGCCGAGTTCGCCCGCAACCGTGCCCGGCTGGTGCAGGCGCGGGCGGAGGTCGCGGTCTGCGCGATCAGCGGCGCCGTCGGCACCTATGCCCATGTTGACCCGGCAGTCGAGGCGCACGTGGCGCGGCGGCTCGGCCTGCAGCCGGAGACGGTGTCCACGCAGGTCATCCCGCGTGACCGTCACGCCGCGTTCTTCTGCACCCTGGGCGTGATCGCGTCGGGTATCGAGCGGCTGGCGACGGAGGTGCGGCATTTGCAGCGCAGCGAGGTGCGGGAAGCCGAGGAGTTCTTCCACCCGGGCCAGAAGGGCAGCAGCGCCATGCCGCACAAGCGCAACCCGGTGCTGTCAGAGAACCTGACCGGCCTCGCCCGCATCGTCCGCGCCGCCGTGACCCCGGCGCTGGAGAACGTGGCGCTGTGGCATGAGCGCGACATCAGCCATTCCAGCGTGGAGCGGGCCATCGGGCCGGACGCAACGGTGACGCTCGACTTCGCGCTCGTGCGGCTGGCCGGGATGATCGACAAGCTCACGGTCTATCCCGAGCAGATGCTGGCGAACCTTGAGGGCCTGGGCGGCGTGGTGCACAGCGGCGAGGTGCTGCTGGCTCTGACGCGGGTGGGCATCCTGCGGGAGGACGCCTACCGCATCGTGCAGCGAAGCGCGATGGCAACCTGGACGCAGCTTGGCAAGCCCGACGCCCGGAGCTTCCGCGCCAACCTGGATGCCGATCCAGAGGTCGCGGCCCGCGTGCCGCCCGCGGAACTGGACCGCGCGATGGCGGCCGAACTGCATTTGCGCCATGTCGATCACGTGTTCGAGCGCGTGTTCGGCGGCCATGATGTCGCCATGGCTGCGGCCTGATTCGGCCACGGTGGCCGCCCAGCTTGGTCATGGATCAGAAGGAGGTCCATGAACATGCGCAAGTTGTTGATGGTGGCTGTCTTGGTCGGCGCCACGGCGGCGGTTTCCGGCGCACGCGCCGCGCCGCGCTTCGCCAGCCCGATCCCGCTCGCCTCCGGCGCGCCGGTCGCGCAGCCCGTGCATTACTACCCGGCACAGTATGACGAGGATTGGCGCTTCCGCGAATGGCGGCGTCGTGAGGAGCTTGAGCGTTGGCGCCGGCATCAGGAGTGGCGCCATGAGCGTCACCAGGAGTACGAGCACGACCACCGCGGCTGGTAGCCGGGTGCGCACGGTGGCATAGGCGCCGCCGTGTGCACCGTCATCCTGCTCCTGCGCCCGGGCCATGCCTGGCCGGTCCTGATCGCCGCCAACCGCGACGAGCGGCTGGACCGGCCCTGGGACCCGCCCGGCGCCTACTGGCCCGAACAGCCCGGCGCCGTGGCCGGGCGCGACCGGCTGGGCGGCGGGACGTGGATGGCGATGCGCGGCGGCCTGCTGGCAGCGGTGCTGAACCGGCCCGGCAGCCTCGGGCCGGCGCCGGGCAAGCGGAGCCGGGGCGGGCTGCCGCTCCTGGCGGTGCGCCATGCTTCGGCGCAAGCGGCGGCCGACGCATTGCTCGCGCTCGACGCCGCGGAGTACCGGAGCTTCAACATGGTCGTCGCCGACCGCCGCTCGGCGCACTTCATCCGCGGGCTGGGCCATGGCACGCCGGAGGGCTGGGCATTGCCGCGGGGCTGCCACATCGTGACCGCGCACGATCCAGACGACCCCGACAGCCCGCGGGCGCGGGCGCACCTGCCGCGGTTTGCTGCCGCCATGGCGCCCGACCCGGCGAACGACGACTGGGCACCATGGCAGGCGCTGCTGGCGGACCAGTCGGGTCCCCGCGCGGCGGCGCTGAACGTGCCGCCGCAGGATGGTTTCGGCACGGTGTGCTCGTCCTTGGTCGGCCTGCCCGACGTTGGAACGCCCGAGTGGCTGTTCGCCGCCGGGCCGCCCGACCGGGCGGCGTTCCTCCCCGTCGCGCCGGACACGCCGCGTTGATCCGGCCCTCGCTTCCCAGCCGTGCGTGTCGCAGCCGTGGCAGGTCAGGCGCCCCCCTGCTATATCCCCCGCGTGCGCGACCGATCTGGGCCGTGCGAGGAACAGGGATCACGGGCATGGCACGCCGCCGGCAACTCTATGAAGGCAAGGCCAAGGTGCTGTTCGAGGGTCCGGAACCCGGCACGCTCGTCCAGTATTTCAAGGACGACGCCACCGCCGGCAACGGCGCCAAGAAGGGCACCATCACCGGCAAGGGCGTGCTCAACAACCG
>CAXSEX010000495.1:0-2257 GCA_964236415.1 uncultured Acetobacteraceae bacterium
CAGGTCCAGCGCCACCAGCGGCGACGGCGCGCGCGCCTGGCGGAGCAGGAACAGGGCCAGTCCCACCGCTGCGGCCGCAAGCAGGCCGAGGCTGACGCCGCCGCCGAGCGCACCGGCCTGGCCCGGGGTCAGCGCCACGGCGTAGGCCGTCAGGCTGGCCGCAAGCAGCACCATCCCGGGCCAGTCAAAGCCGGTCCGGCGTGGACCAGGAAGGGACGGGGGCCGCGGCAGGTGCCGCCATCCGATCAACCCGGCGGCCACGGCCAACGGCACGTTCAGCAGGAACAGCACGCGCCAACCCGGGCCGGCGAGCACGAAGCCTCCCAGCGCCGGGCCGAGCGTGGTGCCCAGCGAGGACATGGCGGCAAGCACGCCCATCGCGGCACCGCGCCGCTGGCCTGGCACCGCCTCGCCCACGAGGGCGAAAGACATGGCCATGAGGACCGCTGCACCCGCACCCTGTACCGCGCGCGCCGCGACCAGGGCGGCGAGGTCCGGTGCCGTCGCACATGCCACCGATGCGACCGCGGACAGCGCAAGCCCAGCCAGGAACAAACGCTGGCGTCCGATGAGGTCCCCAAGCCGGCCGGCTGCGACCAGCAGCGCCGTCATGGCAAGCAGGTAGGCCAGCACCACCCACTGCACCCTACCAAACGGGACGCCGAACGCCAGCGCCAGCGTGGGCAGTGCCACGTTGGCGCTGCTGGTGCCGAGCGACGCAAGGAGGACGGCGAGTGCGAGAGGTATTGCGGCCCAGCTCCTGGCCTGGGTCGTTTCATCGGCTTGGGACAGCAACGGCATGTGAGGTCTCCGACAAGGGCGTCGGATGCAAGGTGCCCATCGGCCGTGGTGGCGGAAGGCGCAACGGATGCAGCTTATACCTGCACTGGACGCCATGCCCGGCGTGCTAGGCTCGCGCGCGATGCCGGAAGCGGACCTGAACCTGCTGGTTGCACTCGATGCCCTGCTCGCGGAGGGCAGCGTGGTGGGCGCGGCGCGGCGTCTTGGCCTGAGCGCGTCGGCCATGAGCCGAACGCTCGCACGCCTGCGCGCGGCGACGGGCGATCCGCTACTGGTCCGCGCGGGACGCGGCCTGGTGCCCACGCCGCGCGCCGCCATGTTGCGCGACCGGGTGCAACACGTTGTGGAGGAGGCCAGGGCGGTGCTGCGGCTGGAGGCGGGGCTGGACCTTGCCACCTTGGACAGGACGTTCACCATCCGCGCCAATGAGGGCTTCTTGGAGCAGTCGGCGGCTTGCCTCGTGGTGGCAGTCACGGCCGCGGCGCCCGGCGTGCGCCTGCGCTTCGCGCCCAAGCCCGACAAGGACGTGCAGCCGCTACGGCAGGGGCTGGTGGACCTCGACATCGGCGTGCTGGGCGAAACCGGGCCGGAGGTGCGCGTCCAGGCGCTGTTCCGGGACCGCTTCATCGTTGTTCGCGCTGGGCACGCGCTTGCGGCAGGTGACGTGACGCCGGAGCGCTATGCCGCGTGCGGCCACGTCGTCACCTCACGCCGCGGGCGCACGGTCGGCCCGGTGGACGAAGCCCTGGCTGCGCTCGGCTTGGCGCGCGTGGCCGTCGCCGTGGTGCCGGGCTTCCCGGCGGCGCTCGCCATCGCGCGCGCATCCGACCTGGTGGCGCTTGTGCCGGAGCGTCAAACCGCAGCAGCCCGCGGCGGGATGCACGGCTTTCCGCTGCCGGTGCAAACAGAGGCGATCACGGTGTCACAGATGTGGCACCCACGCCTGGACGCCGACCCGGCTCACCGTTGGATGCGTGGTCTGGTGTTCGCCGCCTGGCAAAAGGCTGAGAGGCCGTAAGCTGTCCTCATGCCCAGAGCTGGCCAAGAAGCCACAGGCCGATAGCGACAGGGGTGTACCACTTCGTCAAACGACGGGACACTGTTGGCGAAATCGCCTGGGCTGCCACGACGGGCAATTATGGGCCGCGACTACCCGCCTTCGCCGAAAAGAAGTTGCTTTTTCGTCACCGTCAGCGCCATGAACGAACAAGCATTCGACTTCGCCAACAGTGTCCGACGGTTTGACGAAATGAAACAGGTATCGGGTAGTGACCGATAATGCCAAATTATGGAAAGCGGGCCATAGTCGGAGGAGAGTAGCAAGGCAGTCGCCGAGGGCCGCCGTAGCCGGCGCCACGCAGAGACTTACCCAGAGGCAGTATTCGATCCTGCCGCGGAGCCGCCAGGCGCCCGCGAATGCTTGCCATGACCGTTGCACTTATCAGCCCTATTCGTC
>CAXSEX010000495.1:2267-3509 GCA_964236415.1 uncultured Acetobacteraceae bacterium
CTCACGCAAGGCGTCCAAGGCTTTCACCAGATCGGGTTGCAGCCGGGATGGCGCCTTCTGGCTTTCGCGCCGGGCCTTGCGGCCGTCCCGCGTCTCGTCCAGCTCGCGTTCCGCCGCTACGCGCTCGGCTTGGTCCTTGGACCGGAACCACAGTTCGACGGCCAGCACCTTGTTGCGCGGCCCCTGCTCCACCTTCCAGCCGCAAGCAAACTCAGCGAGCTGGTTCACTTCGGCGCAGGCCGGCTCAAGAACCTTTTGGCGAATGCCGCCCCAGCCTGGATAGCGGTCGGTTGGAACGCCCAACACTTCGCGCAGCTCGCCCACCGTGCCGCGCCAGCGCGCATCGCGGCGGCCGGCGAGCAAGGCGCCGCGTTCGTAGAGGGTGACGCTGTAACGGCTCTCGAAGGCGAGCAAGGCAGCACGGTTCATGGCGGCGTAGTGATCGCTGCCCTGCATGGCGCGGCGCGCAGGCTCACTGAACTCCCACCACACCCGAGCCTTGTCGTCGTCTTCCAGGTGCTCGATTCGGTAGGCCACCACGGGGGCGACCAGCGCGGCTGCCCGCCCGTCCGGAGCTGTGATTTCGATTCGCAGCAGGGTGCCTTGCAGTTCGTCGAAGGCATCGTCCAGGCGCTCGTTGCCTTTATGGCTGCCGCGCAACTCGCGCTTGAAAATGGTGTGCGGCCCAGGCTTCCAGGCATCGCCAGCAGCCTTTTGGATCAACAAGGCAAGCATTTTGCGAGCGGCAGCGGAGGGCGAGGCCCCTTTGGCGAAGCGCGCCTCGACCAACTCGCCAGCCTTGACGACCTCGGTGTTGGGCAGGGTGCGAGCTGCCTGATGGGCTGCGCGCATGGTGCGGCCGACAGGCAGTTCCTCAATTGCGGAAAGCTTCGCCATCTTGAGACGAAACCATAACCTATAACTCGACGCAAGGTTTAAGGTTACGCCCCCCATCGGTTATGGGTCAGCCCCCCATCGGTTAGAACTGGCCCCCCATCGGTTAGAGGTCGAGGTGTTTTATCGAGCTAAATCAAAAGCTTAAAAACGCCGAATCCTTGAATCCAAGAATCCAAGAATCCTCGCGCGTACACACGCGCGCGCGAGGCGTTCATCTGTGGATAACTTGATGCCAAATCTCGCATCGGAGAGTGTCGGAAGTGCCACGATGCTCGCTGCGGGCAAGGGGTGGGTCCTCGCCATGCTCGCCATGCTCGGCCCAAGTGGGCCTGCGCGTGGCTGCGC
>CAXSEX010000496.1:0-3508 GCA_964236415.1 uncultured Acetobacteraceae bacterium
CCGACCTCCCTGTCACCCCGGTTGCTGCCGCGGTGCAGCAGGTGGCGCGGGAGAAGCTGCGCACGGTGCTGATCACCGCGGCCGCTGTCACCGAATTCACCTCCAAGACCTGCGCGCCCGTGAGCAGCCATTGGGCGGACGACACCCACGCCCTGGCGGCCGGCACGGGCAAGGTGCTGACGGAGGGCGGGGGCAAGACCTGGTACTTCGTGACCGTCAACTTTAGCTTCGGCGAGGCGCTGCAGGCCGAGGCGGCCCGGGTGATCGAGGCGGGCGGCGGCAAGGTGCTGGGCGGCACCAAGTTCCCGATCGGGAACACCGATTTCTCCTCGCAGCTCGTCCAGGCCCGGACCTCCGGCGCGCAGGTGATCGGGCTGGCAAGCGTGGGCGGCGACCAGGTGAACCTGTTGAAGCAGGCGGCCGAGTTCGGCATGCAGACCGGCGGGCCGCAGACCCTGGCCGGGTTCCTGGTGTACTTGACCGACATCCACGCGCTGGGGCTGGACGTGGCGCAGGGCCTGCGATTCCCGACCAGCTTCTACTGGGACCAGAACCCGGCGTCGCGCGCGTTCGGCGCACGCTTCATGGCGGAGCGCCGGGCAATGCCGACGCAGAACCAGGCCAACGTGTATGCGGCGACGACGCATTTCCTGCGCGCGATGGCGCAGGCTGGCACGCAAGACGCGCTGGCGGTCGGTCGGGCGATGCGCGCCTTGCCGGTCGCTTATTTCGGCACGGACACGACGATGCGGGCGGACGGGCGGGTGCTGCATGACCTGACGCTGTATCGCGTCAAGGCGCCCGGGGAGAGCAAGGCTGCTTGGGATTACCTGGCCTCGGTAGGGCGCGTTGCGGCGGGGGAGGCGTTCCTGGCAATCAACCCGGCGTGCGGCTAGATCAGCGGCCCTGCTTGGCAGCGGCACCCGGGCTTTGGGCGAGCGCCCAGGCCTCGGGCAAGCAATGGGCAGCACGGGCCGCTCCGCGCACGGCAGGTCAATCCTGCGGTGACAGCACAGGGTTTGCGGCGTCCGTGCGCGATCCCTTCCGCGATATCATCACGCGATGAAGCATCTCGTTGGCCCAGTGGCGGACATAGCCCAATTGCCGGTCCCCGGCCGCGTCAGTGAACTCCCCCGCATCTTCGGTCGTGTTGGCGACGAAGCAAAGCATGCCGGCCACCTCCTCCAAGGACTGCTGCGGCAATTGAGCGATCAGCGCCGCAACCGACATCTCCAGGACGAGAAGGCGGGCTTCAGCTGAGGAAAGGTCCTGGGCATCCATCGAGGAGGGGCACCTTTGGTTTGAGTCGTGCGGACGCGCCAGCCAAGGGCATGCTTCCTGGATCATCGCCGCTGTGCCTTCGACTATCATGCGGATCGATTGACGCACAAGAAGGTAATGCAACCTTAGATTTAGGTTTTGCCAACCATGTGCACGCGGATGGCCATTCGGAAGTCAGCAAAGTGATCGGGATGCTGCGTGCGGCTGCGGGCTGTGGGTGCTAGGGATTCGGCCAGACCCATGATCGGTGCAGCCTGCCGGGCCGTGTCGGCTGCATCCGGACGCCAAAGGGGAACAGCATGCCGCAGCTTGCTTTAGCTTCTCAATCCGTGGCCGTCGTCACCGGCGGCGCGTCTGGGATCGGCCTTGCCGCCGCCAGCCGTTTCGCGGCCATGGGCTTGCGTGTCTGCATCGCCGACCTCGGGGGCGACCGGCTTTCCCAAGCAGCCGAGGCATTGTCCGCCCTGGCCCCGGACGGTCCTGCCAGCGTCATGGCGCGGCCCACGGACGTGAGCCATGCCGAGGACCTCCAGCGTTTGGAAGCAGCGGTTTGCGGACGGTTTGGCGGCGTCGATCTCCTGATGAACAACGCCGGCGTGCAGCCCGGCAGCGCCATGTTCGGCCCGGCCGAGGCCTGGGACCGGGTGATCGGCGTCAATCTTTGGGGCATCATCCACGGCTCCCGCACCTTCGCCCCCGGCATGGCCGCCCGCGGGCGGCCCGGCTTCATCATCAACGCCGGGTCCAAGCAGGGCATCACCACGCCGCCTGGCGATCCCGCCTACAACGTGTCCAAGGCCGGGGTGAAGGCGTTCACCGAGGCGCTGCAGCACGAATTGCGGAACACGCCCGGCTGCCGCATCACCGCGCACTTGCTGATCCCCGGCTTCGTGTTCACGCCGCTGACCGCGAATGGCCGGACCGCGAAGCCGGACGGCGCCTGGACGCCGGAGCAGACGGTGGATTTCATGGTGGACCGCCTTGCGGTCGGCGATTTCTACATCCTGTGCCCGGACAACGACGTGTCCCGGCCCGTTGACGAGCGCCGCATCCTTTGGGCCGCCGGCGACATCGTCGAGAACCGCCCGGCTTTGTCGCGCTGGCATCCAGGCTACGTGGCGGCATTCAAAGCCTTCGCGGACCGCAAGGACTGATCGAACGCCGCTCCAAGCGCCAACAGGTCCGGCAGCGTGGCAACAAGCCGCGATGGAACAGCCCGTCACCGCCCCGCCGTCGTCACACCCGCCATCGCCATGCTGTGGCTCAGGCGAGTGTCCGCTGACCTAAAGGCCCAGCGCAGTGCGGACGGCAGCGGGGCCGTCCTTGCCGTCAAAGGTCGTCACCCCGTCCAGCCAGGCGTCGAGTTGGCCCGGGTTGGCCTTCAGCCAACCGCGCGCCGCTGCCATGCCGTCCATATGTTGGTTGGTGATCGCCACCATCAGCGCGTTCTCCATCGGCACGGTGAAGCTGAGCTGGCGGAACAGTCGGTCCACGTTTGGGCACTGCGCGGCGTAGCCGTTGCGGGTGAGCGTGTTGATCGTGGTGCTGCCGTAGTCCGGGCCGAAATACTGCTCGGCGCCCTGCAGGTAGGCGATGCGGAACCGCTCGTTCATCGGGTGCGGCTCCCAGGCGAGGAAAGCAATCCATTGCTGGCCGCGCTGCGCCCGCTCCACCTCGCCCAGCATGCCCTGCTCGCTCGACTCGATCAGCTTCCAGCCCTTCAGCCCGTCCTCGCCGGCAGCCAGCATGCGCTGGATGTTCTGGGTTGGCCGGCGCCCCGGCCTCGATGCCGTAGATGCGCTTGCCGAACTTGTCGGCGTGGGGGGCGAGGTCCGCAACGCTGTACACGCCCGCCGCGGCGACATAGTCCGGCACGGCCAGGGTGAACTTCGCGTGCTGCAGGTTGGGACGCGCCACGACCAGAGCGAGCCGTCGCTTCCAGGTCGTCGAGCGTCGCGCCGTTGCGGATGTAGAGCCGGCTCGCGTCGCGGACCGGCTGATGGTCCCAGGCGGTCGGCATCCCCTGCCGCAGCGCCCCGGCGACGAAGCGCCGGCGGCGCTGGCTCGCCAGCACGTCCCGATGCAGGCTCGGAAGATCCCAGCGGTGCGCGACTTCGGCGCGGAACGCGGCAAGGGCGGCAGCATGGCGCGGATCGGATGCGAGGTTCACCCGTTCCCCGGGGTCGGCCGCCAGGTCGTAAAGCTGGTCGGGGTCAGCGAGGGAATG
>CAXSEX010000497.1:0-3507 GCA_964236415.1 uncultured Acetobacteraceae bacterium
GGTCCCGGCCCAGCCAAAGCCGGTGAGCAACGTGGCCGCGAAAAGCTGCCACGGCTCACGAGCCAGCGCCCAGCCCAGGAAGCCGAGCGCCACGGCGACGGACGCGGCGCGCGTGACCGCGACCAGGCCGAAGCGCCGGTGCAGCGTTGCCAAATTGGCCACCACGACGGCGCCGAGCAGGAAGTGGCACGTCACCGCCGCCGACACGAGCGACACCGGCCAGCCGCGGGCTTCATGGATCGCGTACAGGAACACGGGCGGGCCATAGAAGCCCACCCCCCAGCCGAACACCGCCACGGTGAAGGCTGCCCACACCACGCGCCAGCCGAAGAAGGCGGGCGCAACCGCAGCGGTCACGCGCAGCACTCCGCCAGGTAGGCGTCCAATGAGGGCGCGTCCGCGTCCAGCACCCACCGGCGCCAGGCGGCGGCCTTGCGCGCCATCAACATCACCTCGTCCACGTCCCCGACCCGCCCGGCCGCGTCCGGTTGGCGCCGGGGCGGGCCGCCGCAGCCCGGCAGCAGCAAGGCGGCCCGGTGCAGCTCCGTGCTCTCCCACCAGTAGGCCAAGAGCACCAGGCTGCCATTTCCGCAGCCTGGCCGCAGCATGGCAAAGCCAGCCATAGGGTCCGCGACGGGACCAGCGATGCCGGCACGCCAGGCACGCCCTGCCGCGGCCAGGTCCTCCGGTCGCAGGCCACCCGCCGCCAGCGCGGGCGCATAGAGCTTGGCGCACCAGGTCCGCGCAGCGAGGGTGCCGATCCGCCGCAAGGCGCCTGCGCCAGGTTGGGATGGTAGAAGGGCGTCGAGGGGCATCAGCGGCTCCGGGCGTTGCGTCCTGGACAAGCTGCCCCTTGCACGAAGCGGGATGCTACGGTCCCGGCCGAAGCAATAGCCCCGAGTGCCGGCTATGGTGGCGACGCACGATGCAGCCCGGACGAACAGGACGAAACCGCATGGTCAGCACCACAGCCCTTGCTGAAACCGCGGCACTCGTGGGCGACCCGGCGCGCGCGAACATGCTGGCGGCGCTGATGGATGGCCGGGCGCTGACCGCGGCCGAGCTGGCGCGCACGGCGTCGGTCACGCCGCAGACCGCAAGCGGACACCTGGCCCGGCTGACCGCCGCCGGGTTGCTGGCCGTAGAACAACAGGGCCGGCACCGCTACCACCGCCTGGCCTCGCCCGGGGTGGCGCGGATGCTGGAAGGCATCATGGCAGTGGCCGAGGTCGGCCCGGCGGCGGACCGCGTGCGGCGCCCCGTCGTCGTCGGCCCGCGCGACCTGGCGATGCGGGCTGCCCGCACCTGCTACGATCACCTGGCAGGCAAACTAGCCGTGGCGATGGCGGACGCGATGGTGGAGCAGGGCCATATCGAGTTGTCGGCGGATGGTGGGGCCGTGACGCCGGACGGCGCGGTATTCTTGCAGTCGCTTGGCGTGGACCTGCACGCCGCCGAGGGACGTGCGGCAAAGCGCGGCGGCGGGCGAGTGTTCTGCCGCCCGTGCCTGGATTGGAGCGAGCGCCGTCCGCACGTTGCGGGGGCCGTGGGCACTGCCCTGTGCGATTGCTGTTTCACCCTGGGCTGGGTGCGCCGGATCGATGGCACGCGAGCCATTACCGTGACGCCCAAGGGCCGACGCGGAATCAAGCAGTCATTCGGCGTGGAAGCCGGCTGACACTGGCGAGCTGTACCACTTCGTCAAACGACGATCACGCCAGACGAAACACCTGGGGTTCGTTGACGGACAACTCCGTCAAGTTCTGGGAAGCCTGCTGAAGCCGACCGTAGGCTGCGGCGCTGCGCGGTGACACACTGCCCACAATGCCAGCCGATTCGGTCCTTGACCTCTACCTGGACGACGTGTGCCGCGTTCGGACGCTCAAGGCCGGGACAGCGGAAACCAGCTACTATCCTGCCCTTGGGGCATTGCTGAACGGCGTCGGCAGCCAGCTCCGCCCCCGGGTGTTCTGTCTGCACCACCCCTCTGGCGACGCCGGCATCCCCGACTTCGGACTGTTCGAGCAGGCGCAGTTCCGCCGCGATGAGGCGCCCACGTGGGCCGCAACCGTCACCCCGGGGCGGGGCGTCGTCGAGGTGAAGGGGGCGTCGCACAAGATCGACGCCCTGGTGAAGGGCAAGCAGGTCCGCGAGCAGTACCTGCCGGCTTATGGCCTGGTGCTGGCAACCAACCTTTGGCAGTTCCGGTTGCTGGACGCGGGCGGCACGGTCGTGGAGACCTTTGACCTAGCCGCTGACGAGGCTGGGTTCTGGGCGCTGGCCGGCGGGTCGCGGCTGGACACGCTGCGGGGGCGGTTCAACGATTTCCTGCAACGCTGCTTGCTGACCCGCGCGCCCTTGGCCCGACCCTCGGACGTGGCGTTCTTCCTCGCATCCTATGCCCGAGAGGCGCTGGCCCGGCTGGCGGAGCGGGCGCAACTGCCGGCCTTGGGCGGGCTGCGGAAGGGAATGGAGGACGCACTCGGCATCCGCTTCGACGAGCGCGACGGCGAGCGGCTGTTCCGGTCCACCCTGGTGCAGACGCTGTTCTACGGCGTGTTCTCGGCTTGGGTGGTCCATGCCCGCGCGGGTGGCCAGGGGTTTGACTGGCGGGCATCGTCTTGGTCGCTGCATGTGCCGGTGATGTCCCTGCTGTTCCAGAAGGTAGCGACGCCACAGGCGTTGGGGCCGCTTGGGCTGGTGCCATTGCTGGATGCGGCGGCGCGAGCGTTGGAGCGGGTGGACCGGCCTGCGTTCTTCACCGCGTTCAGCGACGCCCAGGCGGTGCAGTACTTCTACGAGCCGTTCCTGGAGTACTTCGACCCGGAGCTGCGCCGGCAGCTTGGGGTCTGGTATACCCCGCCCGAGATCGTCCGCTACCAGGTGGAGCGGGTGGACCGCGTGCTGCGGGACGAGCTGGGCATCGCGGACGGCCTGGCCGACCCGTCCGTGTGGGTGCTGGACCCGTGCTGCGGCACCGGCAGCTACGTGGTGGCGGTGCTGGACCGCATCCGCCGCACGCTGGACGGCAAGGGGATGGGCGACCTTGCGGCCGAGGCGCTGAAGCAGGCGGCCATCACCCGCGTGGTCGGCTTCGAGATCATGACCGCGCCCTTCGTCATCGCCCACTGGCAGGTGGGCGAGCTATTGAAGGACACGCCGCTGCAAGATGGTGAGCGGGCCGCCATCTATCTCACAAACGCGCTGACCGGCTGGGCCGAGAGCGAAGCGGGGCCAGCCATCCCCGGATACGAGGCGCTGGTGGAGGAGCACAGCGCGGCTACCGCCATCAAGCGCGAGCGGCCGATCCTCGTGGTGCTCGGCAACCCGCCATACAATGCCTATGCCGGCCTCAGCCCCGATGACGAAGGCGGCCTGGTCGAGCCCTACAAAGAGGGACTGCAATCCCGTTGGGGCGTCAAGAAATTCAACTTAGACGAGCTTTATGTCCGCTTCTTCCGCATCGCTGAGCGGCGGATCACTGAGGGCACTGGTCGCGGTATCGTC
>CAXSEX010000498.1:0-3503 GCA_964236415.1 uncultured Acetobacteraceae bacterium
GAACCTGTGACCCTTCGCGTGTGAAGCGAATGCTCTACCGCTGAGCTACGCGCCCGCTTTGGCGGGCCAAGGGCTGGCTGTGTAAGGGCCGGGTCCCGCCGATGTCAAGTTGCAGCGGCGCCGGTTTGGCCCAACAGTGTCGGGATGAGGTATGCCGCCGCTTTGCTCCTGCTTTGCCTGTCCCCGGCCGCCCATGCGCAGCCGGTCAGCGCGCATTACGCCGCTTATTCCACCGGGCTGAACGTCCTGCGCTTGGATGCGGAGCTTGCCATCGGCCCGCGCGACTACCGGGTGCACCTGACGTATCACACCGCCGGCACCGTCGGCGCACTGGTCCGGGCGGAGCAGGACACGGTGGTCGAGGGCGCGTTCGTCGGCGACTGCCCCGCGCCCCGGCGCTTCTACAGCTTCGGCCATTTCCGCGGCCGGCCCCGCGTCACCCAAATCGACTACCCCAAGGGCCAGCCGGAAATCCGCGCCCTGACCCCGCCCAACGAGGAGGAGCGCGAGCCGGTGCCCCCCGCGGACCAGGCCGGCACCATCGACAGCGTGAGCGCCATGGCGCAGCTGGTGCGCCAGGTGAACGCGACGGGCCGGTGCGAGGGGCATTCCCGCACCTATGACGGGCGCCGCCTGGCCGAGTTGACCGCGCGCACTGCCGGGCGCGAGGTATTGGAACAGACAAGCCGCTCCGTCTTCGCAGGCACGGCGCTGCGCTGCGACTTCGAGGGCCGGCAGCTTGCCGGCTTCCGGCTGGACGCGGTGCGCATCCAGTTCGAGATGGACCTCATCGGCAATCTTACGATGTACTTAGCCGCGCCCGAGTAGCCCCCGCGCCAGCCCGGCGACCTCGGGAAACGCCTGCGCCGTCGCTGCCACCTCTGCCGGCGCGGCGCCGTAGCCCCAGGCCGCGAAGATGCATGGCACCCCGGCCCCGGCGGCGGCCTGCACGTCGTTGTGGTGGTCGCCGACCATCACCGCCGCGTCCGCGCGTCCCCCCGCGTCCGCCAGGGTCGAAAGCAGGTGCTTGGGATCGGGCTTGCGGGTGCGGTAGCTGTCGCCGCCTCCCACGGCGGCGAACAGCTCCAGCACGCCCAGCGTGGCCAGCAGCTCGCGGGCCGCGACCACGGGCTTGTTGGTGCAGACCGCCAGGCGCCACCCGTCGGCCGCCATGGCGCGCAGGGTCGGCTCGACCCCGGGGAACAGGCGCGACCCGTCGGCGACGTGCGCGGTGTAGTCGGCCAGCAACGCCTGCACGTCGGCCGGAGTCGCTTCCCGCCCCCGCGCCGCCATGGCCCGGCGCACCAGCACGGCCGCGCCGTCGCCGATCATGGGAACGACCTCCGCCGTCGAGAGCGCCGGGCGCTGGTGCGAGTCCATCAGGCGGTTCAGGCTGGCCAGCAGGTCGGGCACGGTGTCCACCAGCGTCCCGTCGAGATCGAGCAGCAGCGTCGGTTCCATGAGAAGGCGCTCCGAAGGGTGAACTTAGCTTACGACCCAAAGGGCCAACATGGCCTGTGACCCGAAGGGTCAACATGGCCTTTGACATGGGCGCGGGCCGAACGCTACCCATCGTTGCATGACAACAACTGCTGTCCTGCTGGCCGCCGGGCTGGGCACCCGCATGAAGTCCGTGCTGCCGAAGGCGCTGCACCCCCTTGCGGGCCGCCCGATGCTGCGGCACCTCATCGCAAGCTGCACGGGGGTCTTCGACCGTGTCGTGGTGGTCGCCGGGCCAGGTATGGAGGCGCTGGCCCGCGCCGCCGCGCCGCATCCCGTGGTGGTGCAGGCGGAGCGGCTGGGCACCGCCCACGCGGCGCTGCAAGCGGCGGAGCAGTTCGGCGATGGCGAGGTGGCGGTGCTGTACGCCGACAACCCGCTGATCCGGCCCGCGACGCTGCGGCGCCTGCTGGAAGGGCGGCGCGGCGGGGACGCGGCGCTGGCGCTGCTGGCGATGCGCCCCGCCGACCCTGACCGCTACGGCCGCGTGCTGACCCAGAACCGCGATGGGAGGGGCGACGAGGTGGAGCGCGTCGTGGAATGGGCCGACGCGACGGAACCGGAGCGGGCAGTCGGGCTGTGCAACGCCGGCGTGCTCTGCGCCCCCGCCGCCGACATGCTCCGCTGGCTGCGGGAGGTGCGACCGAGCGCCGCGGGCGAGTTCTACCTCACGGACTGCGTGGCGCTGGCCCGCGCGGAGGACAAGCGCGTCTTCGCCGTCGAGGCGCCGGCCGAGGAGCTGCGCGGCATCAATTCCCGCGCCGAGCTGGCGGAGGCGGAGGC
This sequence comes from uncultured Acetobacteraceae bacterium, assembly GCA_964236415.1. Classification (GTDB taxonomy): domain Bacteria; phylum Pseudomonadota; class Alphaproteobacteria; order Acetobacterales; family Acetobacteraceae; genus CAHJXG01. The sequence continues at coordinate 2,284 of CAXSEX010000498.1, forward strand.
GACGTTGCAGGGCTGGCTGCGCCGGGCCGCGATGGACGGCGGCGCGACGCTGACCGCGCCGGACACCGTGTTCCTCAGCGCCGACACCGCGCTCGCGCCCGATGTCGTGGTGCAGCCGCACGTGGTGTTCGGCCCCGGCGTCAGCGTCGCGTCCGGCGCCGAGATCCGCGCGTTCAGCCACCTGGAAGGCTGCGAGATCGGGCCGGGCGCGCAGATCGGCCCCTACGCCCGGCTGCGCCCCGGCACCGTGGTGGCGGCGAACGCCCATGTCGGCAACTTCGTGGAGCTGAAGGCGACGCATCTCGGCGCCGGGGCCAAGGCGAACCACCTGAGCTACTTGGGCGACAGCACGGTCGGACCCGGCACCAACATCGGCGCCGGCACCATCACCTGCAACTACGACGGGTTTGCCAAGCACCGCACGACGATCGGTGCCGGAGCGTTCGTCGGCACGTCGGCCGTGCTGGTGGCGCCTGTCACGCTGGGCGACGGCAGCTTCATCGCCGCGGGCAGCGTGGTGACGGCGGACGTGTCGCCGGACGCGATGGCGTTCGGCCGCGCGCAGCAGGTGGAGAAGCCGGGCCGCGCGGCGGCCTTCCGGGCGGCGCGGGGCAAGGCGCGCTGATCCGTCGGCCCCGCCGGCAAGCCGCTGGCTGACATCGGGCCTCCACGCGCTTATCTTCCGTGCAAACGGAGGCCCCTCATGCTCAACCCGACCGCGCCGCTCCCGCTCAAGGACCCGAGCCTGTTCCGCCAGGCCTGCTGCATCGACGGCCAATGGGTGCAGGCCGCGGGCGGCAAGACGCTCCCGGTCCGCAACCCCGCGACCGGCGCAGTGATCGGCGAGGTGCCGGCGCTCGGCGCCATGGAAACGCGGCAGGCCATCGAGGCCGCCGCCCGCGCCTTCCCGGCCTGGCGCGCCACCCTGGCCAAGGAGCGCGCGGCCATTCTGCGCCGGCTGTTCGCGCTCATGGGGGAGAACACGGACGACCTGGCCGTCATCATGACCGCCGAGCAGGGCAAGCCGCTGGCCGAGAGCCGGGGCGAGATCGCCTACGCCGCGTCGTTCATCGAATGGTTCGCCGAGGAAGCCAAGCGGGTTTACGGCGACACCATCCCTCAGCCGCAGGCCGGCCGCCGCATCATCGTGACCAAGGAACCCATCGGCGTGTTCGCCGCGATCACGCCGTGGAACTTGCCGGCCGCGATGATCACCCGCA
>CAXSEX010000499.1:0-3480 GCA_964236415.1 uncultured Acetobacteraceae bacterium
CTTGAGGTCAGACCGCCTGTCTGGTGGCAGTTGCTCCATAATGCCGCAGCGGTGATCACCAGCCGCGTGGCCTCCGGGTGGCGCGTGCTGCCGACCTTGGTCCACCAGCGGCGGATCGCACTGCACGGCAAACGCTGCGGTGTCGTGGCTCGTGCCGACGCTGACCCAGCCCGTGTTGGCCGCGAGATCGTGGATGCCATGCGGCACCGCCCGCCCCAGTTCCTTGATCAGGAAGCCGTGCACCCGCACCTCCTCCGGCTCGCCCCGAGGGCGCCACGTCTGACCGGCGTTCTTGAAGTCGCCCACAAGCTCTTTCTTCTTGGCATCCACCGAGGCCACCAGCTGACCGGCGGCCAGCGCCGCCTTGACGCTGTCGTTGGTGTGGATGAACTGCGCGTTGCGGTCCGGATGGCTGTCGCCTTCGCGGGTCTTGCGATTGGCCTGCAGGCTGAACCTCTGCTGGTGCAGCAACTCTCCGACCACCGTGCGGCCGATCCGACGACCCTGGGCCCCCAGCGCCGCCGCCAACTGCGACAAGCTCTTGCAGGTCCAGCGCAGCGGCGACATCGGGTCGCCACGTTCGCTCGGCTCAACCAGCGCCAGCAGATCGCCGAGCAGCGTCGCATCCTTGGCCACCCGCAGCTTGCGCCCGCCGCCAGGACGGCGGACCCGGTCGGGAGCCAGCGTATCCAAAGCCGACACCTCCTTCAAGCCGCGGCCGGTCGTGCTCGCCGCAATGCCCGTCGCCGCCGACACAGCAGCAATGCCGCCACAGCCAACGGCACAGGCCTCGGTCGCGGCAAACAGGCGGCGCTCACGTTCGCCCAGGTGCGGGGACAGCGACATGGAGCGCTCGCGGATCGGGTCAGACTCAATCATCCAAACCGAACAACAAACCCTTCAAGCAACGGAAATCCACGAACGGGACAAGCGCACGCCACCCAGTTCGACTATTCCCGGATGAGCCCTTGGACCCTCCTCCGGCCTCACACTCCTGCGGCTCGCCGTTGGTCGTGGCCACGGCGGGCCGGCGCTCCAGCGAGCCGCGCCTGCCAGACCCGCAGGGTTTTGGGCGTGATGCCATGGCGCTCGCAGTAGGTTTTCTGGGTATCCCCGCTCGCCCGACATGCGTCGACATGGGTTTGCCAGAATTGCTCCCGGTCACCCATCGTCCATGAACTCCTGACGTTGAGTCGTCAGGTGCACCACGAAACGAGCGACACTGTCAGCGCGTCAGGGCCGAACGCTTACGAAAGCTGGGCGGCAGATGGAGATCAGGACGGACCATGGCGGACCTGCTGGGCTATGCTGTGCAGCAGACGCCAACTGGTCAGCACCGCAGAGAATCATCATGCCGGCGAGCGATCCCGTGCTGGAGCGGATCGTGGCTTGCTCTTGACCGCGTGGCAGGGTGCAAGCGCGCCGGGTCCGGGGTCGCTACACCCTGACGTCCGCGCGCACAGGCGAACCCGTCGCCCGGCTCAGGCCGATACCGTCCGGTGCGTGCTTCGAGGTGCTCTGGTGGCGCCATGAGGCTTGGGGCTGCGCTGGGCCGTTCGGCACCGTCCTCGCCCTCGACGACGCGCTCGGGTTCATCGCCTCAGAGCTAGCGTTTTGGATACACGCCTGACCTCACAAGTCCGTGAAACGGGCAAAGTCGAGGAGGACAGGCCCGCATCATCGCTTCCCCATCGAAACACGCGCTGTCAAAATGCCGGGAGTGAACCAGCCGCCGACTTCGCCACCAGCATCAACGGTGGTAGTGCCCGTCTTGGCGTATCGCTCCTTCGGGAGGTTCAGGCAGGCTTCCACCCGCCTCGCTACGCCGCCTTTCACTCAGCCATCACCCATCCTCCGGCATAGCTCCCGAGGTCGATGACATACAGCTTGTCGTCCGGCGCGGGCTTCCACGCTTCGCCGTCCCGCACCGAGCTGACCGAATTGGCGACCAGGCCAAGCCTTCCGTCCGGCGTGATCCGCAGGTTGGTCGGCGTACCCAGCAGGGAGTTCGTAAGCTTCAGGCTGGCGCGGATCCGCGGATGAGCCAGGTCCGCAACGTCCATGGCCAGAACGGTATCGTCGCCGGGCTGGACGAACTTTTGCCCGGTCTGGTCATAGGCGACCTTGGAGTCGAGGCCGATCAGGATATCAGTCGCGCTGGCCCGCGCCTGCTGCCCGGACGCGAGGACAGCGCCCGCAAGCGCGAACGGCAGGCAAGTCCGCCTCGGTGTCATCCCATGCTTCCTTTCGTCCGGCCCGTTGCCCGGGCGAGTGCGCCGAGGAGGGTAGCAGCCCACGGCGACGCGCAATAGCCGCGCATAGGGTCCCTGCGTGTGAGCAGTACAATCGTCTCCAGGATTGGATATCTGAGTCGACAGCCCGCCGCAAACCATACAGTTTCAAAAGAGTCTTTTGGTGGATCGACAGCGGCATCAGTAGTCCAGGAACGCCCGATACGCTTCGATCATGTCTTCGACCGCGGCGCGGTAGAGTTGCTCGCCGTGCTCCGGCATCGACAGCGAAGGATCGGAGCCGATCCGCCCGTCAGGAAACCGCTTGCGGTAGTCCGCCGCCTCGAAGAAGCCGCCGCTCTTGGGCGCGACCTTCGGGCTCATCTGCGCGTGCTTGATCGCGTTAGGCTGGTAGTATTGCGCAAGCGACACCTCGGCGGCCGTGGCGTGGCTGCCGTTGCTGGAGCCATACAACTCGTCGGCCAGCCTGCTTGCGCGCGACCCGCCGGACCAGAACGCCATCCGGCACTTGACGGCCGGTCGGTCGGCGCCGAGCGACGCCTCCGCGTAGATCTCGTCGAACGCCGCGGTCACGGTGGCGACGTTGCCGCCATGGCCGTTGATGAAGAAGAACCGCTCGAACCCGTGCCGGGCCAGCGACGCCACCACGTCCCGCACCACCAGCATCAGCGTCGAGGGCCGCAGCGTCGCCGACCCGGCGAAGGCCAGGTGATGCTGCGACATCCCATAGGCGAGCGTCGGCGCCACCATGCAGCCGGTCGCGTCGCCCACGCCCTTGGCCACGAACTCCGCATCGAGGTGGTCCGTGCCGATCAGGCCGTTCGGCCCGTGCTGCTCGACCGAGCCGATGGGCACGATGCAGCCGCGCTCCGTGCGCAGGTAGTCCTCCACCTCCTGCCAGGTGGCAAGCGCGAGTTGCATGTTCACTCTCCCCTATGGTGCCAGGCTGACGCCGCCGAACGGCTGTCCGCCCAGGAAATGCAGCTTGAAGCCCTGCACGTTGCTTCGCATGACGGCAAAGGCATCCACGTCCGCGAACAGCAGGCCCGGCATCTCGTCGTAAAAGGCCTGCTGCGCCTGCTCGAACAGCTTGGTCCGCTCGGCTTGGCCGCTGATCCGGTTGGCTTTGAGCAGCGCGTCGTCGTAGGCTTCGCTGCACCACATTGCCGTGTTGCGGCCCGACCGCTTGGCGTCGCAGCTCCAGGCGAGCAGCAGCTGGCTCGGGTCC
>CAXSEX010000500.1:0-3457 GCA_964236415.1 uncultured Acetobacteraceae bacterium
CGAGGGAATGCACGAACTTGGCCGTCCCACGGCGCAGCATCACGATCGGCGCGAGCGCCCCTTCCGCCACGTACTCTCCCAACACCGTTCCGTGCCCCGCACCGCCCGAAAGCTGCGGCAGCAGCGAACAGCCGTCGAGCGGCGTCGCATAGTCCGGTGCCAGGCCGTCCCCGGCGATCTCCGCAAGCGTCAGCAAGATGTCGGCGAGCGAGACCGGGGCGTCCCGGCGGCCAGCGGCGAACAAGCCGGGCGCGTGCACGACCAAAGGCACCCGGCATGCCGCCTCGAAGAAGCTCATCTTGAACCAAAGCCCGCGCTCCCCAAGCATCTCCCCATGGTCGGCCAGCAGGACCACGACCGTTTCCTGCTCCAGCCCGCAGCTCTGCAAAGCCGCCAGCAGCATCCCCACCTGGTCGTCCACGAAGGCGCATGCGCCGTAGTACGCCCGGCGAGCGGCGCGGATCTGCGCCTCCGTCACCTCCGGCTCGCCCATTGCGCAGACCCGGCGCAAACGGAGCAAGTGCGGGTGCGCCGCGACCTCCTCCCGGCGCACCCGCGGCATGTCCACCTCCGCGTCCCCGTGACGGCTCCACCAAGGGTCGGGGATGGTGAAGGGATCGTGCGGGTGGCTCAGGGACACCACCATCAGAAACGGGCGTGCGTCGCCGTGCCGGGCGATGTCGAACAGGCGCTGCCGGGCGCTGAACGCCACCTCCTCGTCGAAGTCGATCTGGTTGCTCCGCACGCACGGCCCGGCGAGCGTCACGCTGTCCATGTTGTGGTACCAGTCGAGCCGGACATCGGGATGCCGCCAGTCCGGCGTCCAGCCGTAATCGGCCGGGTAGATGTCGGTGGTCAGCCGCCCCTCGAAGCCATGCAGCTGGTCCGGTCCGCAGAAATGCATCTTGCCGGCCAGGATCGTGCGGTAGCCGGCGTGGCGGAGGTAGTGGGCGAAGGTCGGCGCTTGCGAGGGGAACTCGGCGGCGTTGTCATAGGCGCCGGTGGCGGAGGGCAGCCGGCCCGACATGAGCACGGCGCGCGACGGGGCGCAGAGCGGGCTGTTGCAGTAGGCGCCGCCGAACACGACGCCACGCTCCGCCAGGGCGTCCATGTGCGGCGTCCGGGCAACCCGGTTGCCGTAGGCCGGCAGGGCGCCGGCCGCGAGTTGGTCGGCCATCAGGATCAGGATGTTCGGCCGTCGTGCCATAAGGTCCCTTGCCGGCGCCCCGGCCCAGTTCGTTCCGGCGCATCATAGGCCGCACCGCGACCGGACGTGAAGGACCGGGTGAGCTCAGCGCCGTACGGGCACGCCAAGCTCCGTTTCCAGCTCAGCGATCCGCTTCTGCAGGCTTTGCCGCAAGGACGCCGCGCTATGCGACCTCATCCCGGCCAGCGTTTCCCGGAGCTCGCGCAGCAGCTTCTCCTTTTCCGCCCGGGACCGCTTCACCGGCTGGTTGTCTGAACGTTGGCCCTCGAAGGCGCGCATGGCCTGTCCTCCTCAAAGGTTGCAATAGATCGGACGCGGCGGCTTCGCCGCCTCGGGTGCTTCCTGGGGTGCTACCGGTCCGCCATCGCCTTGATGTTGTCCAACCCGGCGCGGTACACACCGCTCATCGCCTTGGCCGCGGCCGCGTCGTCCGCGCCGCCTGCCGGCTGGAAACTGCCATGCCAGGTGACCACGGACCCGCTGCCCGCCGGCGCCACCCCGATGGTCGAGGTGTAGTCCATGACCGGGAGCACCTTGGGGTCCACCTTGAGGATGGAGTAGCTGTAGCTCTGGCCCGTGCTCGCCGTCAGCCGCTCCGTGACGGTCGGGCTGCCCGGCGCCTTGAGCGTGATCACCCGCACCGGGCCGACATCATTGCCCTTGTCGGCCGGGCTGCTTTCGGCGCCGGGCAGCCAGGTGGCGATGGCGTCGAACTTGCCGACCATTCCCCAGACCTTGGCCGGCGCCGCGGCCGTCGTCACGGTTTCCGTCACCTCGACCGCCGCGGCAGCCTGGATGGAGACGGCGGTGAGCGCGACGCAGGCCGCGAGGGTCATCGGACGGATCATGGCGTTTCCCGGGTTATAGTTTGTTGATCGGGAACATAGCCTGGCGACGCACCCGGACGCAACGCGGGGCCGCGGATCATTCTCCCGCGGGCAACGCGGCCACCGCGCCGCCCTGCCCGGACAAGCCGCGGTAAACCAGCGCCCCAACGCTCGCGCCGATCAGCCATCCCCAATCGCCCACGTTGAAGATCACCCCGTAGGCGCCGAGCAGCGACAGCCCGATCGACAACGCGCCGGACGCCGCCAGCGCGATCAGCGCCTTGTGGTTCCAGCCGCCGTCGTAGTTGAACGCCCCCTGCGGCGACATCGTGTAAAGGTCTTCCACGGCGACGACCTGGCGCTTCACCAGGTAGTAGTCGGCGATCATGATCCCGAACATCGGCCCGAGCACGGAGCCGAAGATGCTGACGAACAGGGTGATGGCCGACGGGCTGGCGACGAACAGCCAGGGGCACACCAGCACGGACAGGATGGAGGTGATCAGCCCGCCCATCTTGAAGTTGATGCGCTCTGGATTGAGGTTCGAGATGTCATAGGCCGGCGACACGAAGTTGGCGACGATGTTGATTCCCATGGTCGCCACGATGAAGGTGATCGAGCCGATGATGACCACGACCGGGCTGCCGATCTTCTCGACGATCAGCACGGGGTCCATGATCGCTTCGCCGAACACCTTGAGGGTCCCCGCGGTGACGATCACGGTGATAATCGAGAACACCAGGAAGTTGACCGGCAGGCCGAGGAGGTTGCCCATCTTCATCGCGGCCTCGTCCTTGCCGAAGCGGGCGAAGTCGCCGAAGTTGAGCAGCAGCGCGGAGAAGTAGGCGACGATCAGCATGGCGGCGTTGGCCATCACGCCGACCGTCGCGGCGTTGGACGCCGCCGGCGGGCTGAGCTGCAGCGCGAGGCTGGAGAACCCGCTCTGCCACAGGATCCAGGCCGCCATGGCGAGCATGACGACGTACACGACGGGTCCGCAGAAATCGATGAAGCGGCGGATGCGCTCCATGCCACTCAGGAAGATGACAAGCTGGAAGCCCCACATGAACAGGAAGCTGAGCCACGCGAGCGTGGACAGGCCCAGGATGCTGTTGTGGGTCAGGTCGGCCGCCGACGGCGCCAGGGTGAGGACCAGGACCTGCACGGCCTTGGACGCGAAGTAGGTCTGCACGCCATACCACACGATCCCCACCACGCCCCGCACGACCGCCGCGAGGTTGGCGCCCATCACGCCAAAGGAGATGCGGGCGACCACCGGGAACGGGATGCCGTAGCGCAGCGACGGGCGGCCAATCAGGTTCATCAGGAAATACACGGCGGTGATGCCCACCAGCATGGAGATGAGCACCTGCCAGCCCGTGAGGCCCAGGAAGAACAGGCTGGCCGCGAAGGTGTAGCCGCC
>CAXSEX010000501.1:0-3450 GCA_964236415.1 uncultured Acetobacteraceae bacterium
TCCGCGTGGACCACGCCGGCGAGTACGGCGCGGCCCGCATCTACGAGGGCCAGCTCCGGATCATGGGCCGCGGCCCCAAGGGCGACCTGATCCGGCACATGAAGGACCAGGAGCAGCACCACCTCGACACCTTCACCGGGCTGATCCGCAGCCGCCGGGTGCGGCCCACGGCGCTGCTGCCGGTGTGGCACATCGCGGGCTACGCGCTGGGCGTGGCAACGGCGGCGCTGGGGGACCGGGCGGCGATGGCCTGCACGGTGGCAGTCGAGGAGGCCATCGACGAGCACTACGCGGCCCAGGCGGCGTCGCTCGGCGAAGAGGAAGCGCCGCTCCGCACCACCATCGAGCGGTTCCGCGCCGAGGAGCAGGAGCACCGCGACATCGGGCTGGAGCACGAGGCCGAGCAGGCGCCGGCCTACCGCCTGATGTCCGCCGTGATCAAGGCGGGCTGCAAGGTGGCGATTGCGGTGAGCGAGCGGGTGTAGGCCGCGAAATCAACGGGAAGTTCATCGCAACCCGGGCCTGGGGTGTCCGTTGGGTGGTCGGCACATGCCGCACACTCGACGGAGACACCGACGATGTTCCTACGAATTGACAAGCTGCAGGCCGAGCTTCCGGCGCCGAAGAAGCAGGACCCGAACGCCGCGGCGGCACTGCAGGAACTGCTGGGCGGCAAGTACGGCGAGATGTCCACGCTCGGCAACTACCTGTTCCAAAGCTTCAACTTCCGCAGCAAGTCGAAGCTGCGCCCATTCTACAGCCTGGTTGCCAGCATCACGGCGGAAGAGTTGGGGCACGTCGAGCTGGTGTCCAACGGCGTCGCGATGCTGAACGCCGGGCCGGACGTGCCGGCGAACGAGAAGGGCGGGGCGGACATCAGCGACGCGCCGTTCTCGGCCATGCAGGACATCCGGCTGGCCGGGTCATTCCTGTCGAACGGCGGCGGCGCGATGCCGATGAACAGCAACGGCGCGTCCTGGAACATGGACATGGTGACCACCACGGGGAACGTGGTGATCGACCTGCTGCACAACTTCCACCTGGAATGCGGCGCGCGCATCCACAAGCTTCGGGTATACGAGACGATGACGGAGGCGACCGGCCGCGAGGTCTGCGGCTATTTGCTGGTCCGCGGGTCCGTGCACGCCCATGCCTACGCGCTGGCGCTGAAGCAGCTCACCGGCGTCGAGGTTGAGAAGATGCTGCCGACGCCGAACATCAACCTCGACAAGATCCCCGAGTGCCAGAAGTACCTGGCCGAGGGGTCGCACCGCCGGCTGTACCGCTTCAGCCCGGATGACTACAAGGAGATGGCGGGCATCTGGGGCAACGGGGAAAAAGCGCTGCCGGGCGACCCGCCGGGCGAGCTTGAGGTGGTCGATGGGCACCCGGAGGGCGGCAAGATCCACGAGCTGATGGGCCAGGCCGCCGCGTTCAGCCCGGAATACGCGCCCGAGGAAATGTTCGAAATCGCGACTAAGCTCTACAAAAAGTCGCGTTGACAGCCTGCGCCACGCCCCATGACGGGGCGTGGCATCAGCTTTCGAGTTCGCTGTCCCAGTACAGGTAGTCGCGCCAGCTTTCGTGCAGGTAGTTCGGCGGGAAGGCCCGGCCGTTCTCCTGCAGTTCCCACGTCGAGGGCTGGGCGGGCTTCAGGCGCGGGTGCATATGGCACTCGCGCGGCAGCTTGTTGCCCTTGCGCAGGTTGCAGCCGCCGCAGGCGGTGACGACGTTCTCCCATGTCGTGCGCCCGCCGCGGCTGCGGGGCACCACATGGTCGAAGGTGAGGTCGTGCGTGGGGTAGCGGTCGCCGCAGTACTGGCAACTGAAGGCGTCGCGCAGGAACACGTTGAACCGGGTGAAGGCCGGCTTGCGCGCCGCTGGGATGTAGTCCTTCAGCGCGATGACGCTCGGCAGGCGCATGGACATGCTGGGCGAGTGCACCTCGTCCTCATACTCGCTGAGCACCGAAACGCGGTCGAGGAACACCGCCTTCACTGCGTCCTGCCAGCTCCACACCGACAAGGGGAAATAGGAAAGCGGCCGGAAATCGGCATTGAGAACCAGCGCTGGGTAGTGCAAACCTCCGTCGGGCAAAGCGCGCTCCTAAAACACGGACGCAACATCTGGGGGCAGCACCGAGGGACGGGCTGCCAGATCATGTGCGCCGCCAAGCCTGGTCACGTTATCGCACCAGCAACTCACACCGGCAAGCCACGCCGGCGCCTGTCATGGCTTCGTCATGCGAACAAACGCTGCAAGAACAGCGCCCCGGTCGACAGCCCGGCGTCGTCGATGCCATGCCCCAACGCCGGGCACCACAGCGTTTGCACCGGGATACCCAGCCGGGTCAGCGCCGTCTGCGCCGCCCCGGCGCGGGAGAACGGCACGACCTCGTCCTGCTCGCCATGCACCAGCAACACCGGCGGATGCCCGATGCACTCCGCCGCAAGCTCCGGCGTGTCGAGCAGCGCGCCGGAATAGGCCAGGATGCCGCGCGGCGGCACCGGCCGGCGCAGGCCCGCGTGCAGCACCATCATGGCGCCTTGGCTGAACCCCGCCATCGCCACCGCGTCGGGCGGAAGGCCGGCCTGCGCCAACTCGGCGTCAACATACGCCAGCAGGTGCGGTGCCGCCCGGCGGGCGCCGGCGTCCAGCACCGCCGGCGTGCGGTCCCGCAAGCTGAACCATTGGCGGCCGGCAGGAGCTTCGTCATACGGCTCCGGCGCGTCCGGCGCCACGAACAGCGCGTCGGGCAGGGCACGGGCCCAAGTCGGCGCGAGGTCGATCAGGTCGTGCGAGTCGGCGCCGACGCCGTGGCACAGGACGACGAGATGCCGCGCCGCCCCCTTCGACGCCGGACCCCAGCGCAGGCCCGTCAATCCTGCCATCCGACCCTCCCTTATCATTGCGATAACGTGCCAGAAGGAACCGGAGTCGCCGCAACCTCCGTGTGCGCGGGCGCCAACGGCTCGATCAGTTCCGGCCCGTTGTTGCGCACGCTGTTGACCCGGCTCGACACCGGCCAGACGCGCAAGGACGCCGCCGAGGGCCGCAGCAGCGCCGCCGGGTCGCCCGGCGCTTCGCCGAACCAGGCGGGCCAGTCCGCTTCTTCCAGGATCACCGGCATGCGCTCGTGCAGGTGGCCGAGCGCATCCGCGGCGGTGGTCGTGACCACGGCATAGGTGCGGATCGCCTCCCCGTCCGGGCCGCGCCAGCCTTCCCAGATGCCGGCCAGCGCCATGATGCGCCCATCGGCGCGGGCGATGGCGTGGGGCTGCTTGCCCTGGGCGCCCGCCTGCCATTCGTAGAAGCCGTCGATGGGTACGATGCAGCGGCGCCGGGCAAAGGCGTCGCGGAAGGTGGGCAAGGTCGCCACCGTCTCGGCACGGGCGTTGATCGGCTGCCTGGTCTTCTTCGGATCGCCGCGCGCCCAGTGCGGCAGCAGGC
>CAXSEX010000502.1:0-3441 GCA_964236415.1 uncultured Acetobacteraceae bacterium
TCACGCCCGCACCCTCAGCGCAACCACCTCGCCCGGGAATCTGCCCCGGTTACAGCCTTATGCCGCAAAGGAGCGCAACGCGGTCGCGCCGGAGTACCGGGACAAGGACGATCTTTGGATCGGCACGAACCTCCAAGTGCTCACCATCAGCCAGAACACGGCGGCCATCCCTGCCAATGAGGGGCCGAAACGGTGGAGCGACCTGCTCGACCCGAAATGGAAGGAGAAGATCGCCTACACCGACCCGGCGAATTCCGGCTCCGCCTACGTCACTGCCACCTTCCTCGCCTCGCTTTGGGGCGGCGGAGACCCGGCCTGGACCAGGCTCGGCACGCTACTTGCCAACGCCAAGGTGCTGAACCGCTCCACCCTTGTCTTCGAGGGCAACGGGAGCGGCGAGTACCCGTTGGGCATCTCGCTTGAATACGCCGGCCTGCTTTGGCGGCAGAACAACGCGCCGGTCCTGGTCGTTTACCCCGCCGATGGAACCATGGCGATTGCCGAGGGCGTCGCGATCATCAAGGGCGGCCCCAACCCGGACGCGGCCAGGGCCTTTGTCGATTTCATCAACACCAAGGACATCCAGGAACAGCTTTTGCGGACCACCTTCCGCCGGCCGGCGCGCCAGGACATCGACTTGGCGAGCCTGCCGGGCCACATGCCCCCGCTGTCCGCGCTGAAGGTCGTGCCCTACGACGATGCGAAGTGGGAAGCGTCGCGCCGCGAAACCCTGGCCCGCTTGAAGACGCTGATCCAGGGCACGCGCTGACCGGACGGGGCCGGGCGACCCCGTTTGTGACCGCGATCCGGCTCGACGCCGTTGTCCGGACATTCGGCAGCGTCCGGGCGGTGGACAACATCTCCCTCGCGGTCGCCGAGGGCGAGCTGTTCACCCTGCTGGGGCCGTCGGGCTGCGGCAAGACGACGCTGCTGCGGATGATCGCCGGGTTCGCCGAGGTGGAGCGCGGCAGCATCTGGTTCGGCGGGCGGCGGATCGACCGGATGCCGGCGCACCGCCGCAACATCGGCATGGTGTTTCAAAGCTACGCGGTGTTCCCCAACCTCACGGTGGAGCAGAACGTCGCCTACGGCCTGCGCGCGCGCAAGGTGGGCCGGCAGGACATCCGGGACAGGGTGGCGGAGGCGCTGGCGCTGGTGCGGCTGCCCGACCACGGCGCGCGCTGGCCGCACGAGCTGTCCGGCGGCCAGCTACAAAGGGTGGCCATCGCGCGCAGCCTGGTGGTCAAGCCCGCCGTGCTGCTGTTCGACGAGCCGCTGTCCAACCTCGATGCGCAGCTCCGGACGCACATGCGGGTCGAGATCCGCCGCCTGCAGCAATCGCTCGGGCTGACGGCGATCTACGTCACGCACGACCAGGAGGAGGCGCTGGCCATCTCCGACCGCATCGCCGTGTTGCGCAGCGGCCGGGTCGAGCAGGTCGGGTCGCCCGAGGCGATCTACCGCACGCCGCAGACGGCGTTCGTCGCGGCGTTCATGGGCGCGACCAACATCATCCCCGGCGTCGTCGCCGGCTTCGACGGCACGGAAACCACGGTGGCGGCGGGGGGCGCCGCGTTCCAGGTGCACGGCCAGGCGGGCGCGCCGGGCGCGGCGGTCCTGCTCTCGATCCGGCCCGAGACGATGCGCCCAGTGGACCGCCCCGATGCCGACGGCCCGGTTTTGGCGGTTCGGCTGCAACTGCGGGAATTCCTGGGGCCGCTGCTGCGCCTCCATGCCGCGCTGCCGGACGGCACCCCCATTCGGATCGTGACGCTGGGCGGCCAGGGAGTGCCCCCGGCAGCGGACGGCACCCTGAGCCTTGCCTACGACCCGGCGCAGGTCGTCGCCTTTCCCGCCCCATGATGCGGTCCGGCGGCTCCGGGCGCTTCCAGGCCGGCATCAGCCTGCTGGCCCTCGCCCTGTTGGGGCTGTTCCTGCTGTATCCCTTGTGGCTTGTCCTGCGGTCCAGCATGCAGAACGACATGGGCAGCTTCACCTTGGCGGCCTACGCGCAGATCCTGTCGAGCCGCTATTACCTCGGCAGCCTCGGCAACAGCCTGGCGGCCGGGGCGATGTCGATGGCGCTGGCGTCCCTCATCGGCGTGCCGCTGGCATTCTGCCTGGCCCGGCTCGACGTGCCGGGCAAGCCGCTGCTGCTGGCGCTGGCGTCGGTGCCGATGGTGCTGCCGTCCTTCGTCGGCGCCTACGCGCTGGTGCTCCTGTTCGGCCGCGCCGGCGTCGTCACCGTGGCGTTGCGCTCGACCGGGATCGCGGCCGGCTCCATCTACGGCATGGCGGGCATCGTCGCCGTGTTCACCCTGACCCTTTACCCCTACGTGCTGCTGCCGACCCTGGCAGGCTTCCGGGCGGTCGATGCCTCCATGGAGGAAGCGGCCCGCAACCTGGGCGCGTCGCGCTGGCATGCGTTCCGCACCGTGCTGCTGCCCATCGTGGCCCCGTCCGTGCTGGCGGGGGCGCTGCTGGTGTTCATCGAGGCGCTGGAGAACTACGGCGTGCCGGCGGTGCTGGCGGAGGACCGGCCGTTCCTGGCGCTCGACATCTTCAAGCTGTTCGCCGGCGAGTCCGACCCGAACGCCGCCGCCGCCGGCGCGCTCAGCGTGCTGCTGGTGGGATGCGCGGTGGTCATGCTGCTGCTGCAGCGGTCCTACCTGGCGCGCCGGCGTTTCGCGACGGGCCCTCGCCGCGCCGCGCCACCGATCCCGGCAAGCCGGGGCTGGCGGCTGCTCGCCACGGCGTTCTGCTGGGGGGTGGTCCTGCTGTCGCTGCTGCCGTTCGCCGTGGTGGTCGTCATCTCGTTCCAGCACTTCCAAGGCCCGGTGCTGAGCTGGCAGCCGGGACTTGGGAACTACCGCAATTTGTTGAAAGGATCATACCGGCCGCTCGCCAACACGCTGCTGCTGGCCAGCCTGGCGGCGGCGGCGACCCTGCTCGGCGCGCCCCTCGGCTACGTGCTGGCCCGGCAGCCCGGCCGTCTGTCCGCCCTGCTGGGCATCGTCGCCACGGCGCCGTTCGCGGTGTCCGGGACCGTGCTTGGGATCGGCCTGGTGATCGCGTTCAACAGCGGCTGGCTCGTGCTGACCGGCGGCTGGCTGATCCTTGTCGTGGCCTACGCCGTCCGCAAGCTGCCGCTCAGCGTGCGGTCGGCCAGCGCGGCCGTCCACCAGATCGACCCGAGCCTGGAGGAAGCCTCGATCAACCTGGGGATGTCGCCAACCAGGACTTTCCTGACCCTGACCGTGCCGCTGATGGGGGGCGGGCTGGCCGGCGGCGCCGTGCTGGTGTGGGTCGCGGCGACGGCCGAGATCAGCTCGACGGTGGTTCTGTACAGCAGCCGCTGGACGACGATGACGGTGCTGATGCTGCAATCGCTGGAGGGAACGGCGCCGGGCGAGGCCACGGCGGCGGCCTCCATCCTGATCC
>CAXSEX010000503.1:0-2045 GCA_964236415.1 uncultured Acetobacteraceae bacterium
ACGGGTCGTTCGCCAGCGCCCGGCTCCACCGCGATCCCTCCTATATGGAGGATGCAGGAGAAGCGGCTTACTCGCTGGTCAAGGCGGCGCTCGCTTCCTGACGCACTTGGAGTTCGCTCTCTACCCGAACCCAACACCCAAACTCATCCCATCCCCAATAGCCACTTGCCCATCTTCCAGTTTAGGCTATCGGAGAATCCCGCGCCGCGTCGGCACCGGGTCGATGAGGAGTGGGCAAGGGCATGGATTGGGATAAGCTGCGCGTCTTCCATGCCGTCGCGGAGGCCGGCAGCTTCACCCATGCCGGGGAGACGCTGAACCTCAGCCAATCCGCGGTGTCCCGCCAAATCTCGGCCCTGGAAGAAGCGTTGCAGGTGCCGCTGTTCCACCGCCACGCCCGCGGCCTGATCCTGACCGAGCAGGGCGAAAGCCTGAACCGCACGGTGCGGGAGGTGTTCGCCAAGCTCGCGATGACCGAGGCGCTGCTCACCGAAAGCAAGGAAAAGCCGGCTGGGCGGATCAAGGTCACGACCACCGTGGGCTTCGGCTCCACCTGGCTGGCGCCGCGGCTGCAAGGCTTCCTCGACATGTATCCCGACGTGACGATGACCCTGCTGCTCGACGACACCGACCTCGACCTCGCGATGCGGGAAGCCGACGTGGCCATCCGCATGCACCCGCCGAAGCAGCCGGACCTGGTGCAGCGGCACCTGATGCAGATCACCTGGCTGGTGGTGGCGCACCCGGACTACCTCGCCCGGCACGGCACGCCGACCCGGCCGGAGGAGCTGGACGACCATAAGATCATCCTGTTCGGCGACTACCGCCCGCCGGTGCCCGACATCGACTGGCTGGCGGAGGCCGGGCGCCGCGCCGGGCAGCCACGCCGGGCGCTGCTGGAGGTCAACAGCCTGCACGCGATGGCGCTGGCGATCCGCTCCGGCATGGGCATCGGCGTGCTGCCGGATTGGATGGCCGATGACCTCGACGGCCTGACCCGGCTGCTACCAGACCTCAAGGCGCCGAAGGTCGAGGTGTACTTCGTGTATCCCGAGGAACTGCGCAACTCAAAGCGCGTGGCGGTGTTCCGGGACTTCCTGCTGGCCCGGCTGCAGGAGCTGCATTAGCCGGGCGGCGGCGTCCCGGCCGCTCGCAAACGCGCCGCCGACCGTGCCGGCCAGGCCGTCGGTGCGGCAGGCCTCGCCGGCGAACAGCAGGCGCTCCGCCGGGAACGCCGCTCCCAGCACGCCCCGCATCCCGACCTGGCCCGGCGGCGCATAGGCGTAGGCGCCGAGCGCGAACGGGTCGGTGGCCCAGCTGGTCACCACGGCGCCTTCCGCCAGCCGCGCGGCGCGGCCCAGCATGGCCCGCAACTCGTCCCGGGCCAGCGCCTCCGCCGCGGCGTCATCGCCCGCCAAGGCCCAAGCGGCCCGGCCGCCGATGAAACCGATGACGTGGCCCGCGCCGCCGGGCCAGGCGATGAACGCCATGTTGGCCCGCCCGGCCGCCATTTGCCGGGCAAGGCCGGTGTCCGGCGGCAGCCCAAGCCGGTCCGAGCCGACCGCAGGCATCGCCACCTTAGACAGCAACCCCATCGGCAACCTGGCAATCGCCGCCTGCACCGGGTGCGGCAGGGCCGGCGTGAAGCGGATCGCGCCGGACGCCAGCACGCCGGTCGATACAGTGACGATGCAGGCCGCCGCGCGCAACGTCCCGCGCGGGGTCTCCACCCGCACGCCGGCCACGCCGTCCCAGGCGATGGCGGTCACGGGCGCGTTCAACTCGGCATCGGTCGCGAGGCGCCGGGCGACAAAGGCGCCCAGGCCGCCGCGCACGGTCAGGTTGGGGCCGTCCAGCCGGTTCTGGCGCCAGTCCCGCAGGCTCAGCGCGTCCGCATCCGCGGCGGCGATGATCGCGCCCTCCCAGCCGGCGACCGTCGCGGCCCAGGGATCGTCTTGCATCGGCGCCATCGCCTCGGCAAGGCTGCGGTCCTCCTGACCCGCCGCGAGCGCCGGGGCGACAGCCTCGTCGAGGCGGTCCCAGGC
>CAXSEX010000503.1:2055-2850 GCA_964236415.1 uncultured Acetobacteraceae bacterium
CCGGCGTCCGCGGGGCGGCCGGCGACGAACAGGCGCTCGGACCGGGCCGTGTCGGAGTCGGTCAGCACGTCCTCGCCTGGCTGGGCGAACGCGGTCAGCGGGTTGCGCTGGGCCGCGTGCAGCCAGGACGCGCCGTGGTCGAACGCCGCGTGGCCGAGCAGCGCCGGGCACGAGGTGCAGGCCCGCCCGCCGATTCGGCCAGACGCTTCCAGCAGCACGACCGGCACGCCATGCCGGCGCAGGTGGAGCGCCGCGGCCAACCCGGCCGCCCCCGCCCCGACCACCACCACCCCGTCGTCCCGCAACGCGCTCACCCGGCAGCCTGGGCTGCGGCACGGTTGCAAGGGACTCGCCTTCCGGGGTTCAGCATCGGAGAGACCGATACCATTTCGGTGCCTTCGCGCCAACGGCGGACGTTCGGACACCGCATCGCGCGCCTGTTGGCAGGCGTTCCGCAGTGCTATCGTCGCCTCGGCTGCGCGCGAGGCTCCGATGGCCGACTTCTTCAAGGACTTTGAACTGGCAACCGTCCGCGTGGGCGACGGCGCGCTCCGGCTGCGCCGCGGCGGGTCCGGCCCACCCTTGCTGCTGCTGCACGGCAACCCGCAGACCCATGCCATATGGCATGCCGTCGCCCCGGCCTTGGCGGGGAGCTTCACCCTCGTCTGCCCGGACCTGCGCGGCTACGGCGGCAGCTTCAAGCCCGGCCCCACCGCCGACCACGCGCCCTACTCGAAACGCGCCATGGCCAACGACCTCGCCGAACCCATGACGGCCCTGGGCCACGACAGCTTC
>CAXSEX010000503.1:2860-3432 GCA_964236415.1 uncultured Acetobacteraceae bacterium
GAGCGGTTCGGCGTGGTCAGCCATGACCGTGGCGCGCGGGTGGCGCACCGCCTGGCCATCGACAACCCGGGCCGCGTGCGGTCGCTCGCGGTCATGGACATCGTGCCGACGGTGGAGCACTTCGAACGCACCGACATGGCGTTCGCGCTCGGCTACTACCATTGGTTCTGGTTCGCCCAGCCGCATCCCTTCCCGGAAGACCTGATCAATGCGGCGCCGGAGATCTGGTTCCACAAGCACGCCTCGCGGGAGCCGAAGCCGCCGGGCTTCTTCCGGGAAGAAGCTTTGGCCGACTACCTGGCAGCCGTGCGGAACCCTGACATGATTGTCGGCATGTGCGAGGACTACCGCGCCGCCGCCTCCATCGACCTGGAGCACGACCGCGCCAGCCGGGCGGAGGGGCGCCGGGTCGAATGCCCGATGCTGGTGCTGTGGGGAGCCAAGGGATACATCGGCAAGTGGTACGATCCCCTGGCGATCTGGCGCGAGTACTGCAGCGCGGAGGTCGCCGGCAGCGCCGTGAACAGCGGGCATTACCTGGCCGAGGAAGCGCCGGAGGAGGTCTTGGCGCA
>CAXSEX010000504.1:0-3431 GCA_964236415.1 uncultured Acetobacteraceae bacterium
GCGCCGGCGCGGGCCGATACGCCCTGCCCTCGCTCCTGGAATGCCAGCGCCACGCCGCGGGCCGCCGCCGCCGCGACCGTGATGCCGCCTTTGTCCTGCGTCGCCGCGATGCAGCCGTCCCGCAGGGCGCGGGACGCCCGGTCCAGCGACAGCGTGCGCAAGGTGAGCGCCGCCATGAACTGGTCGCGGCCCGCGGCGTCGGGCGCGTCGGCGCCGAACTCGGCGTCGAGCGCCGCCGGGGTCATCACGTCGATGCTGGCCAGCCCGGCATGGAGGCGGCATCCCTCGGCGGTCTGCCGCACGTGCTCGTCGCCGAACATGCGGGCGAACAGGCCGCCAAGCATCGCCGGCTCGGTGGCGCAAACAACGGCCCGCAGGATGCCCAACGCACCGTTGGGGTGGCGGCGCCAGGCGTCGTGCCACACCAGCTCCGGCGTCAGGTGGTGGCAGAAGAACACCCGGCCAGCGGGCACTGCGTCATGCTCCAGCCGCACGGTGCGGAACGCGGCGTCGTGCGGGCCGCCCGGCATCTCGACGGGACGGGAAAACGCCTCAGGCGGCAGCGCCGGCACCCCGGCGGCTCCCAAGGCTGCGAAGGCGCCGTCGCTGTCAAATGTCTTGAACACCAGGCCGTTCAAGCCCGCCGGCCAGTCCAGCACGTCTGTCCGCCCATCCGCGCCGGGCGGCACGCCCAGCAGCTCAAGGTAGTCGGTGCCGAGGATCGCCAGGTTGTTGATGGAGCCGAGCGTGTGATGCCCGCGCGGCGTCAGCGAGAAGCCAAGCCGGTGGTAGGTCGCCGCGGCCTCGTCCAGCCGGTCGCGGGCGTTGATCACGACGTGGTCGATGACCGGGATGAGGGCAGGGATGGGTCGGGCCATGGAGTCGCTCCGCTGCTGCCGGCTTTGTAGCTGAGGCCAGCGCGTCAGGCGAGGCTGGCGCATGAAGGGGCCTGGCGTCCAGATGCCGCCCGCGCGGAGCGTGCCGGAAGCAAAAGAGTCGTTAACCGCAACTAATCGTGTTGACGGGCCTGGCTTGTGCCAGTACGCCCGTTAATCGTGAGTAACACAGCGCGCCCCCGTCCGTTCCTGCGCCTCCGCGGCCGTTCGTTCATGGCTGTCGTGCTCATGCCGGATCAGCCGCTCGCGGAATGGATGGCCCAGCTTGACGCGCAGATCGCCCGCTCGCCCCGGTTCTTCGATGGGCGCCCGGTGGTGCTGGATTTGGAGGGCCTGGCCGGCGCAGAGGCTGGGTTCCTGACCTTGATCGAGGACCTGGCCGCCCGCGCCATCAGCATCATCGGGATCGAGAACGCGGACGAGGCCGCGCTGGGTCCGCTGCTGCCCCGCTTGCCGCCCGTGCTGTCCGGCGGGCGCACGGTGGGCCTGCCGGTGCTGGTGCCGGGCGAGCCCCCGCCCCCGCAGGAGCCGGAGGCGCCGCCGGAGCGCGAGCCGCCCGCCATGGTGCTCGACCGCCCGGTGCGGTCGGGCCAGAGCGTCGCCTTCACCGGCGGCGACGTGACGGTGATCGGCTCCGTCGCGTCGGGGTCCGAGGTCATCGCCGGCGGGTCGATCCACGTTTACGGCACGCTGCGCGGCCGG
Source organism: uncultured Acetobacteraceae bacterium (assembly GCA_964236415.1). GTDB lineage: Bacteria > Pseudomonadota > Alphaproteobacteria > Acetobacterales > Acetobacteraceae > CAHJXG01. The sequence continues at coordinate 1,599 of CAXSEX010000504.1, forward strand.
GCCATCGCCGGGCTGCTGGGGTCCGGCCCCGGCGGCGTGCCGGCACGCATCTTCTGCCGTCGGCTGGAGGCGGAGCTGCTGGCCATCGACGGGGTGTACAAGACCGCGGACGAGATGGACCCGGCCCTGCAAGGCCGTGCGGTGCAAGTCTGGCTGGATGGCGACCAGATCGCGATTGCCGCGCTTGATTAAATTTCTAGACATGAGGTGACGGCGATGGCCAAGGTGTTGGTCGTGACATCGGGCAAGGGAGGCGTCGGCAAGACGACCTCGACGGCAGCACTCGGCGCGGGCCTGGCGCAAACCGGCCAGAAGGTGGTGGTCGTCGATTTCGACGTGGGCCTGCGCAACCTCGACCTGATCATGGGGGCGGAGCGCCGGGTCGTCTATGACCTGATCAACGTCGTGCAGGGCGACGCGAAGCTGTCGCAGGCGCTGATCCGCGACAAGCGGCTTGAAACCCTGACGCTGCTGCCGGCCAGCCAGACCCGCGACAAGGACGCGCTCACTACCGAAGGCGTCGCCCGCGTCATGGGGGAACTGAAAGAGAAGTTCGACTGGGTCATCTGCGACAGCCCGGCCGGCATCGAGCGCGGCGCGCAGCTTGCGATGTACCACGCCGACACGGCCGTCGTGGTGACCAACCCCGAAATCTCCTCCGTTCGCGACAGCGACCGCATCATCGGCCTGCTGGACAGCAAAACCGAGCGGGCAGAAAAAGGAGAGCGCGTGGACAAGCACCTGCTGCTGACCCGTTACGACCCGGCCCGCGCCAAGCGCGGGGAGATGCTGAAGACCGAGGACATCCTCGAAATCCTGTCCATCCCGCTTTTGGGCATCATCCCGGAAAGCCAGGACGTGCTGCGCGCCAGCAACCTGGGCGCCCCCGTCACGCTCGCCGACCCGACCTGCCCGCCCGCCCGCGCGTACACGGACGCGGTCCGACGGCTGATGGGGGAGAAGCTGGCGATGGCGGTGCCGGGGGACAAAAAGGGCCTGTTCAACAAACTGTTTGGACGGAGGGTCGCTTGAGCCTGTTCAACCTCTTCAAAGGGCGCGTCGCCACCTCCGCCCCGGTCGCGCGTGAGCGGCTGCAAATCCTGCTTGCGCATGAGCGCGGGGCCGGGAGTTCCGGCAACCACTCGCAGCTCGTGGCGGTGCTGCAAGAAGAAATCCTGGCGGTGATCGCCCGGCACATGCAGATCGACCGCGACAAGGTCGTCGTCAAGCTGGACCGCGCGGAGGACGTCTCGATGCTTGAGATCGACATCGAGATGCCGCCGCAAGCCGGGGACGCGCTGCCGCAGATCAGGGCACGGGCCTGATCCGCAGCCGATGGGCCGGAATGCTCGACCGAACGCCCCTTTAAAGGTTGCCCGCCACGTCCGCGTGGCCCGGCTGACGCTCCAGTGCGCCCGCCATGCGGATTATGTCGCCGACGTTGCGCCAGTGCTGCAGCGCCTCGCCCAACGTCAACTCGATGAACATGTGCCGCGGCTTGCGGCCCGCCGCGGTTTCGCTCGCGATCTCACGCGAAAGGTGCACCACCACCGCGCCCGCCAGCGCCTCCGCCGTGAGGTGCGACCCCTCAACCTCGGCGAGGTAGCCGGCGCTGAAGCTTGAGTTCGGCATGTTCAACCTTCCCGTCAGAACCACTCTGAAGGTTATAACAAAAACGTGATGAACGAGCGGTTAATTCCGTCTGACCAATGAACTAATCGCGTTTGTTGCGCGGTGGCCACAGGGCAGCCGTTCAGTTGCGCGCCGCATAATACGGGCGGCTTGGTTGAATGACCGTCATCCGCCGATGGGTTGCACCCATCCTACGGCATG
>CAXSEX010000505.1:0-3427 GCA_964236415.1 uncultured Acetobacteraceae bacterium
CAGTACCCGCCGTTCTTCGTGTTCGGCGCGGCGCTGTCCGGCTTCGGCGTGGTGGTCGTCCTGCTGCTGCCGCTCCGGGCGCTGCTCGGTTTGCACGACTACGTCACCGGGCGGCACCTGGACGTGCTGGGCCGGTTGCTGCTGACCGCGAGCCTGGCCGTGTCCTACTGCTACGTGATGGACGCTTTCGACATCTTCTACTCCGGCGGCGAGGCGGAGCGGCGGCAGTTCCTGGAGCGCATCTTCGGGCTGTACGGGCCGATCTACTGGCTGACGCTGCTGATGAACTGCGCGATCCCGCTGGCGCTGTGCTGGCGCGGGGCGCGGCTGCGGCCCTGGGTGCTGGGAGCGGTCGGGCTTTCGGCGGTGGTGGGCATGTGGCTGGAACGGTTCGGCATCGTGGTCGCCGTGCTGCACCGGACCAACCTGCCCAGCGCCTGGGGCGACTACGCGCCGACCTGGGTGGATTTCGGCACGCTTGCGGGGACGCTCGGGCTGTTCGGGGCCGGGTTCCTGCTGTTCGTGCGCTTCCTGCCCGTCGTGTCCATCGCGGAGATGCGGCAGATGATTGGCACGGGGAAGGTCGGGTGATCGTCGCGGGCTTCCCCGGGCCGGATGCGCTTCAGGACGCCGTGCGCCGGCTCCGCGCCGCGGGGGTGGAGGCGGAAACGCGCACGCCCTACGCGCTGCCGGAGGACGAGGACGGACCCGGCACCCGCATCCCGCTGATCGCGTTGCTGGCTGGGCTGGGCCTGGGCGCCGCCGGGTTCGCCATGCAGTGCTGGGCGACCATGCGGAGCTACCCGCTGCTGATCGGTGGGCGTCCGGACTTCTTCTGGACCTCCTACCTCGTCTACGCCCTGGAATGCGGCGTGCTGGGCGCGGTGGCGGCGGCGTTCGGCGCCTTTTTGATCGCCAACCGCCTGCCCCGCCTGTGGGAACCCGGCGACGAGAGCGAGGCGTTGCGGGAGGCCACGCGCGACGGCTGGTTCCTCGTGGTGCACGGCCCGGCCGCACCTGCCCGCGCCGTGCTGCGCCCGCTCAACCCCGTGCAGTTCGAGGAAATCGAGGCATGAGGCCAATCCTCCTTGCGTTCTTGCTTTTGCTCGCCGGCTGCGATGACGCGATCAACCAGCCGAAGCTGCCCCCCTACCGCGCCGCCGCGGTCGGCCCCGGCAAGGTGCCGCCCGACCGGATCGAGGCGAACCAGCGCCCGGCGCCGCCGCCCCCGCTCACCGCCGCGCTGCTTGCCCGCGGGCAGGACCAGTTCCGCCAGTTCTGCACGCCCTGCCATTCCGAACTCGGCGACGGCCACGGCATGGTGGTGCAGCGCGGCTTCTCCCCGCCGCCCAGCTACCACGAACGCCGCCTGGTCGAGGCGCCGACCCAGCACTTCTACGATGTGATCACCAACGGCTACGGCGCCATGTACTCCTTCGCCGTCCGCGTGCCCCCGCGGGACCGCTGGGCCATCGCCGCCTACATCCGGGCACTGCAACGCAGCACGGGCGCGACGCCCGCCGACCTGACGGTGGCGGAGCGGGAGGCGCTGCCGTGAGCAGGGAGCGTTGGGCCGCCACTATCGGTGCGCTCGGGCTGGCGGGCGCGGCCCTGGCCTGGGTGGCGGCGCCGGCGTCCTTCCCGCACGCTTGGCTCGCGGCCGTGGTGGCATGGAGCGGGTGGCCGCTCGGCAGCCTGGCGCTGGTCCTGGCGCACGCGCTGACCGGCGGGCGCTGGGGCGAGGCGTTGCGGCCGGGGTTGCTGGCCGGGGTGGCGACGATGCCGCTGCTGCTGCCGCTGATCCTGCCGGTGCTGCTGAGCCTGCCGGCGCTGTATCCCTGGGCACAGGCCGGGACCGACCTGCCGAATGCGTGGTACCTCAACGTGCCGTTCTTCGCGGTGCGCGGGACGGCGTACCTGCTGGTGTGGCTGGGCCTGGCCTGGGCGGTGCTGTCGGGGCGGGCGGAGCAGGTGGCGGCGCCGGGCCTTCTCTTGCTGGCCTTCACCGCGACGTTTGCCGCCATCGACCTCACGATGTCGTTGCAGCCGCGCTTCGTGTCCAGCATCTACGGGATGCTCTCGGGTGCCGGCGCCGCCGTGCTGGCCTTGGCCGCGGCGATCCTGCTGGGCGGCGTGGCAGGGGGGGAGCGCAACGACGTGGCCAAGCTGCTGTTCGCGCTGGTGCTGCTTTGGGCTTACCTGAGCTTCATGCAGGTGGTGATCGTTTGGCAGAACGACCTGGTGGAGCAGGTGCCCTGGTACAGGCTGCGCGCCCATGGCGGCTGGGGCTGGGTGATGGCGGCGGTGGCGCTGGGCCATGCGGTGGTGCCGATGGCCGTCCTGCTGTCCGCCCGTGCGCGGCGCAGCGCCCGGGCGCTGGTCGGCGTGGCCGCGCTGCTGGCGGCGATGGCGGTGCTGCGCGCGTGGTGGACCGTGCTGCCGGAAGCGCCGGGCATGCCGCTGCTGACGGCGCTCGCCTGCCTGGCTGGGATCGGCGGCGCTGCGGCGGCGGTGGCGTTGCGCCGGGTCGGAGCCGCCCATGCGTGAACGGGGCCGCCGCTTGATGCCGTCCGCGCGGGCCGGGGCGGCCTGGCTGGGCGCTGCGGCGCTGGCAGTCGGCCTGGTCCGGCTGCTGCCGCGACCGGCCGTGCCTGCGGCGGCGGACGGCCCCGAACACGAGCAGGACCTGCCGCCGGCGCGGCACGAGGGCACCGACGTGGGCTTCCGCGTCCTGCTGGTGGCCGGTGTCCTGATGCTGCTGGCCCTGGGCGGCGTGCTGGGCTTCGCGGCGTGGCTCTACCCCGGCGCGCAAACCGACAAGATCCTGATGCCGGCCAACAACGAGACCTTTCCCGCGCCGCGCTTGCAGCCGGACGTGGCGGCGGACATGGCGCGGTTCCGGGCCGAGCAGTTGCAGCAACTGAACGGCGCGTATTGGCTCGACCAGGAGCGCAACCGCGTCCACATGCCCATCGCCGACGCGATGCGGGACGTGGCGGCGCGCGGCATTCCGGACTGGCCGGCGGCGCCGGGCTGGGTGCGGCGGTGAGGGTCTTGCTCGTGCTGCTGCTGCTCGCGGCGCCTGCCTGGGCCGGGGCGCGGCTCGATGACCTGGAGTGGGTGCAGCGCCAGGGCGCGCCGCTGCCGATGGATGCGCCGCTGCGGGAGGCGGACGGGCAGGCCACGACCTTGCGCCGGGTCGCGGGCGGGCTGCCCTTGGTGCTGGCGCCGGGCTACTTCCGCTGCCCGAACCTGTGCGGCACCGTGCGGGACGACCTGGACGCCGCCCTGTCGCAAAGCGGCTTGCAGGCCGGGCGGGACTACGCCCTGGCTTTCCTCTCAGTTGACCCGGCGGAGGGTCCGGACGAGGCCGCGGCGGCGCACGTCCCGGAGGGGCACCGCCTGACCGGGCCGGCTGCCAGCACCG